>NZ_JAIUJX010000008.1:30810-47687 GCF_053891855.1 Wolbachia endosymbiont of Protocalliphora sialia | reverse complement strand
TGCCATCCTTCTCCACATATGTCGTCATTACCAAACGTTCAATTTTTTTTAATTTATCTATTAGAAAGTTTGGCTAAAGATGCTTGATTATTTTTTCTAGATATTTTAAACTAAAATACTAAGTAAATTAAAATAAGATTATGGATTCTGATAAAGCAGGCAATGCAGAAGATTTAGATAACGAAAAACTTCAACTGATATGCAAGGCTTATAACAGAAGGTTACTATCAATTCAAAGAGTTGTTGATGGCATTAATTCAATGGATTACAGTAAACTTAAAATCTTATGCAAGTATAATAATAAGTTTAGTTGCAAAGATATTGAAGAATTACTATCAAATATGGAGATCGTTGATAACATCAATGATTTTGATGATGACGTGTTTGAAGTGATATTAAATGAAGGAGGCATACTAGAAATACTAAAAGATGGGAAGGTTTGTAGTGATGAATTTGACAGTAGTGATGACGAGGGGAGTGAAGAAGATCATGAATATTATGATAATATTGATGACAAGGAAGATGAAAAAAATGATCTGAATAACTTTGCTAAAGAAGCACTAGGAAATAAAGGAAATGATACTGATAATGAAAACCGTGTTGATGATGATCAGTTTTATGTTTTTCATGGTAATCAGTTTTGTATTGTTGATGGTAGTCAGCTTTATATTAATGAAGAAATACTTAAATTCATATTTGACATCGGTAAGTTTAGTAATGAAGATATGACAAAATTATTAGAAAATAAGAAAATTCTTGAACGTATCAATTCGATTGATCCTAAAAAATTTAAAATCATACTTAATACTGATAAGTTTAATGATACCAGTATTATTGTAGAATTACTAAAAAATCCAAACACTATTGAGAATATCAACCTTATTAGTGAAGAACTACTTAAATACATAGTTGAGAATGATAAGTTTAGTAGTATAAAAGTACTAGAAGATCGAGAATTTATTAAGCTTATAAATTTGATTGATCCTGAAAAATCTAAATCCGTATTTAGGCAGTTTTATGGTACCAGTATTGTTATAGAATTACTAGAAAATCAGGAAGTTGTTAAACGCATCAATTCGATGAATCGTAAAATATTTGACTTGATATTTAGATATTCTGATCAAGGATATATTATGAATTTACTGAAAGATCAGAGTTTGTTTGATCAAATCAATTCTCTTGATGAGAGTAAAGTTAGTATCATGAAAAGTGATTATTTTTTTACAGATAAAGAGATTGCAGAAATACTAGAGACTTCATTACCTCAACTCCATTCTATTGATGGTAATAGATTAAAAATTATATGCAAAAGCGTTAAGTTTAATCCTACAGATGTTAGAGAAATACTAAAAGATCAGAGTCTATTTGTTCGAGTCAATTCTATCGATCTTGAAAAACTTGAACTTATATCTAGTAGTAAATTTGATCGCTCCATGGTTATGGATTTACTAAAAAGTCGGAATTTTATCGATTCTATTGATACTGAAAAATTTCGACTTCTACTTGATAATGCAAGCTTGAATGACAAAAGGATTATAACACTACTAAAAGATCAAAATGCTGTTGAGAAGATCAATTCTGTTACCACTAAAGAGCTAAAAGCAATAACAGATAATGTTACTGGTAAGGTATTTGTCAATATATTTAAAAATTTTAAACCTAGCGTAAAGTCGACTTTGAGGCTTGCTATACTCCTGCGTAAAGCTGGTAAAATTACAGATATTAATATCGATTATTTGAACAACAAGGAACGTATTTACGAAGATATAATTAAATATGTTCCCCAAGAGCTGAGTATATATACTCAATATCCTTTCCCAGGGATTATCTTAGGCGGTAAAGATCTTCCTCAAGAGCAGGACATAAATATAAATTCACTTGTACCATTCCTTACATTTGAAAGATATATTGAATGCAAAGAACCTGTGTCAACATTATATAATTTATCTCTAGAGCAAGTTATTGAAAATATCAATCCACATGAAAGAGCTAGGTATTCCTAACACTACTAAATTCATTTATTTATAATAATTTTACTATATCGTAAAACCATCTATATCAGACTGTTTTTACTATATTTTCTTGGTAAAATCACTGGTAGCTGACACCGAGGTTGAGAAAATTTTTGTAATATAGACTATCAATGATTTTTCAGTAATAATATAGTTTTAGGTGGATATAGTGAACGTTTCATACACATTAAGCTAATTAGAACAGGTTGAATTCAAATGTTGAATCTAGAATCTCTGCCAAAACATCTAGCAATTATTATGGATGGTAATGGTAGGTGGGCAAAGAATCAAGGAAGGGTAAAAATTGATGGCTATAGAAAAGGCAGTGAGGTTGTATTTGATATTGCTAAGCATTGCACAGTCCTGGCCATACCTTACTTAACTTTGTATGCATTTTCCATGGAAAATTGGCTCAGATCTGAAAACGAAACAGACTACCTATTTAATTTATTTTACTCCACTTTAACTAATGAAGATAAAATGAAATTCATTTACAATTGTAACATTAAGTTAAATTTTATTGGCAATTTAAGTCTATTGCCCAGTAAAATATTCGATCAAATCAAAAAAGCAGAAGAAGTGACACATAAGAACGATGGTCTATTACTCACTGTTGCAGTTAGTTATGGAGCAAAGCAGGAAATTATACATGCTATCAACAACGTCATAAAAGGAAATATTGATTGCGTATTGGAAGAGGAATTTGAAAAATTTCTGTATACTAAAGATTTGCCAAAATTGGATTTATTAATTCGCACTGGTGGCGAAAAAAGGTTAAGCAATTTTTTATTATGGCAAGCAGCTTATGCTGAATTGTATTTTTGTGATACTTTGTGGCCCGATTTTTCTTGTCAAGATTTGACCAAAGCACTAGAAGATTATACAAAAAGAGAAAAAAAATATGGTAGATAATAACTTTATGGTTAGAATATTGTCCTCAATAGTAATATTACTCATATTTTCTTTTGCTACATATTTCAGTGATTTATCATTTTATCTACTAATTTTTTCAATTGCAGTTTTATCTTCTTTTGAATGGTATAATCTAACTCAGGGCAATAGAATCTTATACATTTTCGCATTACTATTAATCGCACTACCAAATGCCTCGCTAATATGCCTATATAATCTACCACAGGGAAAATATGCATTAGTATGGCTTATCTTAACTATTTGGAGCATCGATATTGCTGCCTATTTTTTCGGCAAAAATTTTGGTAAAACTAGAATTTGTCCAATCATTAGCCCTGGGAAAACTTGGTTAGGACTTTTTGGTGCAGTCTTAGCTGGAATAGTGTGTACAATTTTTGGCTCAATATTTTTGAGTTTATTTCCAATTTTCTATTCCCCAATAATTGGCGTTACAATTGCTATTCTAGCCCAACTTGGAGACTTTACTGAATCACTCATAAAAAGAGTTTACAATGTTAAAGATAGTGGAGGTATAATACCTGGCCATGGAGGAGTACTTGACCGTATGGACAGTTTCATCTTTACTGCCCCCTTTATTGCTATTTACATAAGCTAAAGAATGAAGTGCTATTAACCTTTGGTCCTTTCCTTTTTATTCACTGCTTTCACCTCAACAAATTGAAATTCTTCGGAGTTTACTATTTCACTCATGGGCTTACTGCAATAAGGACAATACATTTCTCCTTCTTTATGTAAATATACTACTGGATGACCAGAACCATCATCATTCTCATCACCACGGCAGCAAACTATTAGATTATTATCCCTCACTTCTGACATACTGCTCCTTTATTTTATAGTATTTTGTACATCGAGCATAACCGCTTTGAAGTGGAGAAAACAACAAATATTTATTCTCCATTTTTTACCCTATTTAGATTAATCAATTCGCTTTGGACACTTTTTGATACAAAATTGCTAACATCTCCTCCTAATCTCGCTATTTCTTTCACAAAAACTGATGAGATAAATTGAGTATCTTCAGATGCAGGAAGAAATATAGTTTCGATTTCAGGAAGGAGTTTATAGTTTACCCAGCTCATTTGAAATTCATAATCAAAATCTGATACTGCTCTGAGCCCCCTGATAATAACAGAAGCATTTTGCTCTTTGGCAAAATTCATTAATAATCCATTGAAAGATATGACATCTGCGTCAATTCCTAGTCCTTTCACTTCATTTTCAGCCATGCTTGTGCGTAGATTTATGTTGAAACTAGTATGTTTGTTAACATTTTCTGCAACACCAATTACTAACTTATCGACTAGCTTACATGCTCTTTTTATTATGTCAAGGTGCCCCAAAGTTATAGGATCAAATGTACCAGGATAAATTCCTATTTTGTTATTAATGTTCATTCTTTGTTTCTATACTTCAAAAACTTTTGATGGACATGATAACGTTTTTTGTCTAAAAATGAAAGTACGTAGTTGGCCTGGTAGCTCAGTTGGTAGAGCAAAGGACTGAAAATCCTTGTGTCGCTGGTTCGATTCCTGCTCAGGCCACATTCTTTTTCTTAATGTTCTATAGTATATTATAGTATTAATATAATTATTTAGGAAATAATGTATAAATGTTACAATAGAATATTTAATATACTATTAATTACATTTCTACTATTAAGTAATATCGCTTATAGTGAAAAAGCAAACAAAGAACCATCTGCTTTGACAGCAGAGAATGCAGTAAATTATAATATAATTGTTGGTTTATTGAAAACAGATGAATCTCAAAATATCTATGAGATATTCAATAATTTTGGGGTTAAAACTATATTCATTGACTACGACAAAATAATTAATCTAAAAGAAATCCAAGAAGAGTTTGCAAAACAAGATGAAATATTGGCAAAAAAGCTGATACTAGATCGAATAAAAGTTGAAGTTGCAAAATTTATCAAAAAGCAAAAGATAAACAGAATATTTATTTCAGATAACTTTCATTCAGCTCTTAACCCTTACCGCCAGCTTGTGAATGAAGCAATTGTAAAAATAGTAGATGACAATCCTACAATTCATTTGCTTGCCATATGCGGTGGTTTACAAGACATTATGTATGCAAAAGAAATTGAAGTAACAAATGTTGTTAATGATGAGAAGAATCATTTAAAATCAGCACAAAAAGAGAATATACCTCTTCAGCAGATAAAAATTGTTCCAGGTAGTCGTTTGGAAAAAGTGGTAGCTAGATTTTTACTACCTAATCAAAATGGCTGGTTTTCAACTTATTTTCCGAATGCTCATTCAGGTACAGTAAGTAATACTACAGAGAATAGAAGAAGGCTAGAGCTACTTGGATATAAAATTGCAGCATTTGCCAATGACGGGGTAATAGAAGCTATCGAAGATAAGCATGGTAATATTTACTTTCAAAGTCATCTAGAAGCCCTTGTTGTCAAATCAGATAAAAACTCTCGTTTGTCAAGCCAAAAGGTACGTCAGGTTTCAACACTAGTTGCTATAGCAATTATAAATGATTTTCTTCATCGCGTTTAATGCTAAAATAAGGAAAATCATCTAATGTCATGCCAGTACCCTTTTTCTTGTTATTCCAGCTTGTGACACTGGAATGGCTTTATTGCATCACTCTTCGGATAATAGGTAACGTGGAATGAAGCTATCTCAAATTTAGCCATGCCTATATCAGTAATTTTGTTAAGCAAATAACACTTGAGCTCTCTCACGATTAACCTCAGATTTGTTTCTAAAACTAAACCAAAATGTTTGCTTCAGTCGCGAGAAAAAACTTTCTATATAAGATCTCTTCCCATAATTTATCTCTTTTTTCCACCTCTTCATACCATCTTCATCATATGACTTTATGAGCTTGATTGTAGAATTTCTCTCATCCATATAATCCAACTTTGGATGCTCTACTGCATTATTTTGCGGAGGAATCCTTGTCTTTATGTCAAGCTCATCGCACAGTTTGTATAACTTCTTTCGATCTGTCTGCATATAGTGTGCTTATATTATATTAACATCAATCCTTGCAATAAGATCACATGCTCCATAGTGGTCAGAATAAACTCCACCACTGTATTTTGCTGCTATAACTTTTTTGCTACCTATCTCTAGCATTACATCTTGTTTGCTCATAGCGGCGATACTTTCTATCTGTACCATTTGCCTTGCTATGACCTGGAATATTATTGTACTATCTATGGCAATCTCAATATCTTCTGTATTATTTTTATCATGTCTTCAATTTTGATGTTAAGTTTTTTAAGCCTTCTTGAGGCCTGTAATAACTTGCAAGTTTTGCTCAAGGTACCCTGCTATAAATCCCGCTGTTTGTCTCAGACCTATTCTAAATAAATAAGTTATTATGTGAACCAGAATCACGACCTTATCGCTATAAATATAGTTGCCAACAGCCATTTTTGGACCTTTTTCGTACCAATTTTCTATGGCATCATTGACGTAATAAAAAATATTTCCCCTCTCTTGGAGAAATTTGTTATATTCATGGCAGTTACTGACTCTCATTTTTTGTGGCATATTTTTCTTTAGTAGGTTAAATGCTTGTCTTATAGTGAATTTTGTCAGTAACTGCCAGCTCTTTTTATTTGACCTATGCAACCACTGGAATCCAGATTTTTATCAGGAACGTTGATTACTCTTTATTCTTCGCCCTTCCTGCACGTTTACGTTCATTTGGATCGAGGAACTTCTTACGCAAACGTATAGATTTTGGAGTTACTTCTACCAATTCATCATCGTCTATATATGCTATCATATCCTCCAGTGTCATTATTTTTGGTGGAGTAAGCTTTATAGCTTCATCGCTACCTGAAGCTCTTACGTTTGTTAATTGCTTACCTTTAAGTACATTTATTTCTAAATCATTGTCACGACTATGCTGACCGACAATCATACCACAATATACCTTATCTTGTGGCTTAACAAACATAATTCCCCTATCTTGCAGATTGAAAATTGCATACGCTACTGCTTCGCCTTTGTCTGTTGAAATTAAAACCCCATTACGCCTTCCGGAAATTGAACCTTTATGTGGAGCATAACTGTGAAATAAACGGTTGATTATACCAGTGCCGCGAGAATCAGTTAAAAATTCTCCTTGATAGCCAATTAATCCCCTTGATGGCACTAAAAATGTCAACCTAGTTCTGCCACTACCAGAAGGTCTCATGTCAGTTACTTCACCTTTTCGAAAGCTAAGTTTTTCCATGATGATTCCACTATACTCATCATCTACATCAATTACTACTTCCTCTATAGGTTCAAGTTTTTTGCCATCTTCTTCTTTAAACAGCACTCGAGGCCGTGAAACTGAAAGTTCAAAACCTTCCCTTCTCATATTTTCAATCAGTACCCCAAGCTGCAACTCACCACGTCCACCTACTTCAAATGCTTCACCACTTGGAGCCAAAGTTACAGTAATTGCAACGTTTGTTTCTGCTTCTGCATATAAACGATCTTTTATAACAGTTGAGGTAAGTTTTGTTCCCTCTTGCCCAGCAAAAGGTGAGTCATTCACGCTTATAGTAATCGCCATTGTTGGCGGGTCAACTGGAGTTGAGCTGATCGCAGTTGTAACTTCTGGTGCTGCTATAGTGTCTGAAACTGAAGCTTTCTCAAGTCCTGCAATGGCAATGATATCACCAGCTACAGCTTGCTCTACTGGAACGCGTTTTAAGCCAGAAAATGAGAGTAACTTAGTTAATCTCCCTCGCTCAACCACTTGACCATCAAGATCAATTACCTTAAGATCTGAGTTAACTTGCGCAATTCCTTGGTAGATCTTTCCTGTCAATATTCTGCCAAGAAATTTATCAGATTCAAGTAAAGTAACTAGCATAGCAAAAGGTTCATTTTGATCATAAACAGAAGGTTTTATGTAATCTATCACCGTTGAAAATAATGGGCTTAAATCTTTTCTCTCATCAGATAGCTCCTTAGCACACCAACCATTTCTACCTGAAGCATAGAGTACTGGAAAATCTAGTTGCTCGTTGGTTGCATCAAGGTTAAAAAATAACTCATATATTTCATTTAGTACTTCATCAATTCTGCTGTCTGGTCGATCAACCTTATTGATTATCACAATCGGTTTTAAATTTGCCTTTAGTGCTTTTGACAACACAAACTTAGTCTGTGGCATTGGACCTTCTGCAGCATCAACCAGTAGTAATACACCATCTGCCATGCAGAGCACCCTTTCCACTTCTCCACCAAAATCCGCATGTCCTGGTGTATCAATGATATTGATTTTCTCATCACCCCACATTATTGACGTACATTTTGCAAGTATTGTAATCCCACGTTCACGTTCTTGATCACCACTATCCATCACTCGTTCTTGAACTTCTTGATTCTCACGAAACGTGCCACTTTGTTTTAACATGTTATCAAGTAAAGTAGTTTTTCCGTGGTCAACGTGTGCAATTATTGCAATATTGCGGATTGATTTAAATTCACTCATTTCTTATCATTTCAAATTTAATTTAATAACAAGTATACGTATAATATATTTAGAGTAAATAACTAAAGCCGTGCTTTCAGAGTATTTTAGGCAGATCATGGAACTCTAACAAAAAGGTTTCATGTTCGCTGTACTTTGTAGCAACTAACACCAAGACAAAGAAGAATCTTGCTTTAGCAGTACATTTATATAAAATTAAAATAAACTAAAGTAATCATTTAAATGCTAACAAGATTCGCTCCAAGCCCAACTGGCTACCTACATGTAGGAAACATACGCACTGCACTCATTTGTTGGATGTACACACGTAATCAAAATGGAAAATTTTTACTACGTTTTGATGATACTGATCTTGAGCGTTCAGATATCAAATATGTAGATAATATCATAGAAGACCTAAAATGGATTGGCATAAATTGGAATTCAAGTTTTAAGCAATCAGAGCGTTTTGAGCGCTATAACGAGGTGTTCTTACAGTTAATGAAAGAAGGTCATATTTATGCATGTTATGAAACAAGAGAAGAATTAGACACTAAACGAAAATTGCAATTAAAACAAGGTCTTCCCCCTGTTTACGATAGAGGTGCGTTGCTTCTAACTGAGCAAGAGAAAATTCGTTATGAGCAAGAAGGACGAAAACCACATTTCAGATTTAAATTGAATAGAAACGAAATTGTAAAATGGAATGATGAAGTTAAAGGTGAAATAAATATTGCAACAATTCACATTAGCGATCCTGTGGTAAAAAGAGAAGATGGAATTTATACATACATGTTACCTTCTGTTGTTGATGATGTTGACTTTAATGTAACCCATGTTGTACGCGGGGAAGATCATGTAACTAATACCGCAGTTCAGATTCAAATGATTCAAGCATTAAAAGCGAAAATTCCTATCTTTGCTCACCTTCCCCTACTACATTTTGATGATAGCAAGATATCGAAACGGAAAGGTGGGTTGGATATTAAGTCCATAAGAGAAGATGAGATTGAGCCAATGGCGCTAACTAGCTATTTAGCAAAACTTGGCACATCTGATCCGATAGAAGCTTATGTTGATATGCAGTCTTTAATTAACTCATTTGATATTAAAAAATTTAGCTCAGCATCTGCACAATTCAGCTTGAGTGAAATGTATAAGCTAAATAGCAAAGTGCTGCAACAAATGCCATTTGAAATGGTGCAAGATCGTTTAAGTCAAATTGGCTCAGAGTTTTGGTATCTTATAAGGAGTAATATAGAAAAGTTTTCTGAGGTGGCCAAATGGTGGAAAACATGCAAATTTGGTATAGAGCCTGTGGTTCTTAATAAAGAGTTTATAAAAATAGCGCTAAGTTCATTGCCTAAAGGTGATTGTAATGAAAACACATTATCAGAGTGGGTTAAAAATATTCGACAGACAATTGATATAAAGGCAAAAGATCTATTTATGCAGTTGCGCCTCGCTTTAACAGGAACAGAAACAGGTCCAGAACTCGCTAAATTATTAATTTTTATCGGTAGAGAGAGCATTATTGCAAGGTTAGAAGAAAATCATACAAAAGGTTTAAATGCACCGAATGTATTTGAATGACACCAATAAGCATTGTTCAGGAAATGTGAAAATATTAGATTTCTTGTCATTCCAGTTTCTGCTCCTGTCATTCCAGTGCTTGACACTGGAATCCATAATCTTGCCAAAACGTTGTATTTTAAAATAACTTCTATACATATCCCATATTTCTGGATCCCAGTGTCAGCTACTTTCATGACAACATTTAGTTGTTTTTTCTCGTCTACCTTATTTTACTACTCTGCTGAACGAATAACACCAATAGTTAATCTCATGCTGAAAGATCATTTTATGGTCCAAGTCAGTTCTTTTACAGGTCACTTCCAAGCTCATCAAATTTTCTAAGATCTTCTTAAGTTCTGAAAGTTGCAAACTTTTCAAATGAGATTTAAAACTCTGCAATTGTTTGAAGAACAATGGAGGACTTAGCTGGTCAATTGCAGCTTGTTCATTCATTCCATTTTGTATTAACAGCAAAACGCTTTCTAGCCGTAGAAAATAATTTGATATAATACGGATTAATGCTATCGGTGAAAAATTCTCTTGTAATATCAATACATCGGAAATTTTGATGAATTGTCCCATGTCTTTACTCACTATTGCAGAGCACAGATTATCAAGTGTAACATAATCATTGCCGGAGGTTGAAAAGCATAGATCTATATCAGCAAGTTTAAGATCTTTTCTTTTTCCTAGATATAAAACTAATTTTTCAAGCTCTGAATATATAGGCAGTTTGCTATGATTAAAATAAGACTGCAAGTGGTAGATTATCTCACTTGTGCACTCTATATCATTTTGTTTCAAGTAACTTGATATAATATCACAAAGATTACTACCGCTGTCTTTATAGCAGGTAATTACACCGAAAATTTTTGAGCTTTCCATATAACTTTTAGTTGTAGAACTATATGGAAGATCATTTGCTATCATTACTATATAATGATCGCCTATATTATGATCCAATATGTTTCTTAACTCTTTAGATATACTTCCACTGACATTTATCAGCTTAACTAACCTTTTTTTAGTAAACATCGAAATGTTTGCCAACTCGGAAAATAACAAGCCAGGCGACTTATTCACTACTGCAAAATCCATCACCTGAACTGAATACTCATTCAAGTTGGCAATTATTTCCTGTACAAAAATATCGACCTTACTATTGTCACTTCCATGAATTAATACACCACTTAAAGTATCGGGTTTCTCAAGGAATTTTTTAACTTTAGATGGCGTGATTCTCATGCCATCTATATTATATTATCACTACTTGGTGGTACATCATTTGATTGCACATCAGTTTCCAACAATTCTGAGCTTTCTTGATTTGCTGTATTCTGCATATCATCAGACACTTCTTTCTTTCCCGCAACATAATTATAAAAATTTTTTATAGGCTGTCCTATATATCTAGAAAAAAATCCTTCGGCCATATCTTTCACTCCACAAATTAACAATTAGCACATAAAAACAACGTAGCAAAAACTACTTTACCCTGAGATAGTTACACTCATTTGTTAATAAATTATGAACTTCCGAGACAAAAATTAAGTCGATCTACTTAACACCAATCTTATAAAATAAGCAATGATTAAATATACAGCTGCAATCAGTATAATTGCAGGTCCAGTTAATAAATCAAAACTTGCAGATAATATCAGACCTGATATGCCAGAAACCACAGAAAAAACTGTTGCAACAATAATCATTTGCATTGGAGTTTTTGAAATGAGTCTTGCTGATGCAGCAGGTATTAACAAAAATGCAGCAATGAGTAATATTCCTATTAATTGAGCAGAAATTGCAATAAAGATAGCGAGTATAATCAAAAATTCTAGCCTAACAAAATTAACATTTACTTTCTCAACTGTTGCCAAATCTTGATTAATCGAAATCATCAGCCAATAGCGCCATCTAAATATTAATATCAAAGTAACTATTACGGAGGTTAGAAAAATTGATATTATATTACTTTGGTCAATCATTAATATGTCACCAAAAAGTGAGCTAATAATACTATTATTACCCGATGGAAGAAAAGACATAAGTATTAAACTCGATGATAAAACTACATTGGTAACTATGTTCAATATCGTATCAGCAGAGTATAATTTATTAAAATTAAGAGAAAGTAGTATAGCAAACATAATTGCAATGAGCATTATACTTACCGATGGGCTGATATTAAAGATCAAAGCAAGTGCAATACCAAGCAATGAAGAATGGGACAAACTATCACCCAAATACGATAACCTTTGCCATATCATAAATGACCCTAGAGCTCCTGTTACTAGGCTAATCATAATTACCGCAATTAGACTGTTTATAAAAAAACTCTGTGTAAATATCTCTAACATGCTATCAGATAACTGACAACAAACCTATCTTCAGATATTAAAACGTTATGGGTTCTGCATGCTGCACCAGTAGTCATAAATTCAAAATTTAAATTCTTTTGCTCCATAAGATAAGACTTCATTGAACAATCGCGTATTTTACCAGTACCTATTATCAAAATCTCTATTTCCTCTGTTAAAAAAGATTTAAAATACTCCTTATTATTTATATCACCTTCTTTCAATTTAATCACCTTTTCAGGAAAAATTATAATTGAGCCATGATATTCTTGATTATTTACCCAAAATCTTTCTTCCCTGTAACCATCTATAAGATTTTTCTTCTTGGAAATTAAGGACATAAATCAAACTATTAATTGCGTGTCGCACACCCACCATTCTGGATATTCCTTTTTGATATTTGCCGCTGCAGCTTTTGCACTTTCTTCACTATCGAACATTCCAAAGCACGCTACACCGCTGCCTGACATACGAGAAAGTATAGAGCCTTCTTGTGACTCTAGTGTTGATATTACATTCTGAATTTCAGGTACAAGACTTATTGCTGCTTCTTGCAGGTCATTTTTTGTCTCTTTAAGAAGCTCTAACAAATTCTCCTCAGTGTTATCACTCCACTTAATTGGCTGAGAGAAGTCCTCTTTATACTTGGAAAATACTTCTGATGTATTCAAAAACTTTTTTTTTGGTTTCACAAGTACCAGACTTATGGGTAAAGAGCATTGTTTAATGGGACATAATTCCTCACCAATACCTCTAACAAAAACTGGCTTACTATCTACACTTGCAGGCACATCAGCACCAACGCTTAAAGCTATATCACTTAAAATTTGCCTATCAATATCCCACAGCTCTCCTAGCGTGCGTATCACAGCTCCAGCATCTGAGGAACCACTACCAAATCCTGCAGCAATTGGTACATTTTTTATAACCTTTACAGTGACTTTAGTTCGTATAGGAGCGTACCTAAGCAGTAGACTCAATGCTTTCGTTATAGTATTATATCGATAATTTATTTTAAACTCAGAGTTTACAAATTGAACTGTAGAGTTATCATATCTAAAGTTTTTTTCTCCTACTTTTATCTCTAAAAAATTAGAAAGTTTAGCAAAGACAACCAAACTTTCAATTAAATGATACCCTCTTTCTTCTCTATTTATAATATGTAAAAAAAGATTGATCTTTGCAGGAGCCTTTACACAAAAACTTTCCATCTGTATATCTTCACTAACACTATCTTATTTACTATACTTGAAATGCCACTTCAGTCAAACTTTATACACTCCTAATGAGATCAAATGCCATAAATCCTAACTTCTCTGTATGGGTAAGTGCATCAGCTGGTACAGGTAAAACAAAGATCTTAATAGACAGAGTATTAAGACTTCTATTAGAGAATAAGAGAAATATTCTCTGCTTAACATTTACCAATGCTGCAGCAAATGAAATGGAGGATCGCATTTACAGTACACTTAGTAAGTGGGCAATATGTCCAGAGGGTATATTGGTCACAGATTTAGAACAATTAGCCCAGTGTGTGACCAGAGAAAATAAAGATTATTTAACAAGAGCAAGAAGGCTTTTTTCTGAACTGGAAAATCTTGGTCTTAATATTCAAACTATACACGCCTTTTGTTACAAATTAATCTCCAGCTTTCCTACAGAAGCTGGTATCGCTCCAAATTGTACGTTGAGCGAATGTAAAGAATTGCATTCCATCGTATTTGAAAAAACGCTTCATAACGAAACTGTGCAGGACGATATCAATATCGTTGCAGCTGAAATTGATGAAAATAAGCTGCGTGATTTGCTCTATACCTTATGTATAAAGAGATCAGCTCTAGAAAATAATTTAGGGTATATCAAAGATAAACTAAGTGCCCCAGATAAGATTCACGATTTACAGAGTGAAACGATTGAGCAGATAAAAAGATTAGCTAAAATATTAAGTGAGGGCAGCAAAAGAGATCAGAGTTACAGTGCGATACTTTATTCCACTGTCATCCCAACTGGAATCCAGAAAGAAAATATATGGATTCCAGTGTCACGCATTGGAATGACACCAGGCCTATTGGATGACACCGGAATAAAGTCGAATGACACCAAGATAGAGAACTTAGCTAAAGTATTTCTCAAATCAGAATCGTACGAAAAAAAGAGCATATCATCCATTATAACAAAGGGTGCTTTGGAAAAATTTGAAGACGTAGAGCAAATGATAGAAAGCATTCAAAATGCATTGTTTACCCATGTGAAGGACATAAATTCTTATCAAATATTCGCAAGAACCAGTAGTTTACTTAGTATATTTAAAGTATATGTTGATCTATATAATAATGAAAAATCAAAGAATGCACTGCTTGATTATGATGATATCATCAATTTAGCAACAAATCTCCTTAGCAATCCAGGCGATAAAGATTGGATATTGTTTAATCTAGACCAAAAAATAGACCACATTCTTGTTGACGAGGCACAAGACAATAGTATTAGTCAATGGAAAATTATAACAAATCTCTGCGATGAATTTTTTACCGGCGGTGATGAAAAGAGAACTTTATTTGTTGTTGGTGATGTAAAACAATCAATTTACAGATTTCAAGGAGCAAATCCCCATCTATTTAATTACATGCAGCAGTATTTTCACACAAAAACTGGTGGTAGAGATTGGATATTATGTCAACTTGAAAAGTCATTTCGCTCAACTCCAGAAATTTTGATGCTTGTAGACAAAATATTCAACAATTTTCGTGAAGAAATATCTTTTGATGATAACGAGATAAAACATATTCCACATAGAGAAAACGATCAAGGATACATTGAAATTTGGCCATTACTGCCAGGATATGAAGAGGAAGAGCAGCAAGCCTTACAAATTCATTTAACACAGAGGAAAGATTATGTAGTAAAGGATCGATTACTTGCTCAGGCAATAGCCCAAAGAATTCACAATTGGTTAAACGAAGGGCGGATTTTAGTCGCCAAAGATCGCAATATAGAACCAAGGGACATTATGATTTTGGTACGGCAACGAAATGCGCTAGTTGACTACATAATAAGTGAACTAAAAAAAGTAAATGTACCAGTTATAGGCCGAGATTATTTTAGAATTATGGATTACATAGCTGTGCAGGACTTAATAGCTTTGGCTGAATTCCTCCTCCTTCAGGCAAATGATCTGGCTCTTGCAAATGTTTTAAAATCACCGCTATTCAACTTTACTGAGGATGATTTATTCAAGATTGCATATGATCGTAAAGAACAGTCGTTGTGGGAAAAACTTCATGATTATCATGAGATTACCTCGAATGAATTAAACTATCTGATTAATTTATCTAAGACAGAATCCCCTCTTACACTATTCACGCATATATTGCGCACAGGCAAAAAGAAATTTGCTGCAAGGCTAGGTCTTGAGTGCTTCGAGATTCTAGACGAATTTATGAACCTCGTATTGCAATTTGAGCACCCATCTCTTCAAGCATTTGTTCAGTGGATCAAAGAAAATAATCCTGAGATTAAAAATGATATGCAATCAGAACGCAATGCTGTACGAATAATGACAATTCATAAATCAAAAGGTCTACAAACTCCAATAGTGTTTTTAGTTGACACAAATACAGTGCCAAGAAACAGCGAAAGTATTTTGTTTGATACAACGGAAGCACCATTTTGGTGTGGCAAAAATAATAATGCTTATTGTGATCAAGTAAAAAGAGAGAAAAAACTAGAGGATTATAACGAATATTTGCGTTTGCTGTACGTGGCACTTACGCGTGCTGAAGATGAATTATACATTTTAGGCAAAGAGCCAGTGCAAAAGGGCTCTTGGTATGATCTAGTTATTCAATATGGAGCATTATATGAGAGAAAAAAACTATACTTACAGCCGATATTTAAAGAAAAAATTGAAGTGCTATGCATGAATGCAAACTACCCTTCTATTTATAAAAAACGTGATTATTTTGATGTTTCAGTGATTTCACCTCCATCAAACCTATCAATGTCATTGCAGCACGTAACGCTGGAACCTGGAGAAAAAAAGCCAGTGTCAAGTACTAGAATGACAGATGAGAGTGCTAGAATGACAAAAAGGAGCATTGGGACAACAGACAGCTATGCAAGAGGCTTAATAATTCACAGTATATTGCAATATATGCCCAAAATAGAGAAAGACAGGAGAAAAAATTGGGTTAGGAAATATCTTGATAGCATAAACACTAGTGAAGATAAGGATGAAATTTACAGCAAAATATTAACCTTTAATGAAAAATATGATTACCTGTTCGACTTGGAGGGCAAATCAGAAATTCCACTTAGTGGAACAATTGACGGAAAACCAGTATTAGTGCGGCTAGACAGACTGTGCATAACAGAAGACAAAGCAATCATAATTGACTATAAATCACACCATAACGTTTCTATTTCCTCATCAAATGAAATAAAAAAGCAAATGTTGATCTATAAAACCTTAGTGCAAGAAGTCTACCCAGATAAGCAAGTAGAGTGCGTGGTTATTTGGATGGAAGATTTAACCTTA
>NZ_JAIUJX010000008.1:0-30800 GCF_053891855.1 Wolbachia endosymbiont of Protocalliphora sialia | reverse complement strand
ATAAGCAAGTAGAGTGCGTGGTTATTTGGATGGAAGATTTAACCTTACAATCTTTGATCTAAACTCAAATGTTCGTATAGTAGCTACTTGCATTTGTTATAAACTCACTTTTACTCTATAGTTATCTTTTTACTACCTTATCTATTTTCTGAACTGATTTTCGTATTAGAAAACATCCAATAAGAAAAATTATAAGAGGAATAAACCATAAAATATAGGTACTAGATTTTACAGGTGGTACAATGATAATTGAATCTCCATAAGAATTTTTTAACTCTGAAATTATTTGCTCGTTAGTATATCCATCACTGATCTTCTTGCGAATTTCCTTGCGCATACCATATGCAACTTGAGACTCAGATTCGGATAATAATTCACCAGAGCATACAGGACACTTTATTATTGTAAATAAGTTACTTGCTCGCTCTTCCATGCTTTCATCTCTTAGTTTATCATCCAAAGTAAAAGCATTTATGCTTAAATGAAATATCAATGTAAAAAGTAAGCTAATTACTATTCTCATTTTTGGTGAATTGAGTGATAAAATCAGTAGTGGATAATTTTCCAATAAAGCCTGAACCTACATTATTGTCGTACTTTATTGAAAATTGAATGTCGTTATTAGTGATTTTTTCTGATAAGGAAGATATTGATTTTTCCAATTTATCTGCAGTCTTTGAATCATTAGTCACAAACGAAATTAATTCTTTATAATTTGATATGGCTACATTAATTTTATCTTCAAATGAAGATGTAACTAAATTGTAATTACTTACTCCACCATTCGCAGCAATAGAAAAGTTATTACTCTCAATCAAAAATTTTTCTATGTTGAAATTAATCTTAGAAGCTGAAATATGGTTTACAAATTCATAATCTAATTTAGCGTCGACACTAAGGTAATTTTCAGGACTTGCAGTATTTTTATAACGGTAAGTATAAAAATCAAATTCTAGTTTAGTATTTTCATTCAGTTCTTTATCAAAGTGAAATTGAATGTAATTACTTTTATCATTCACTTCAGTTATAACACTTTGCTGATTTTCTAAAATATCACATTTTAATCCATAATCTTCGTAACGAAATGTATCTATATAGTCTATTACAGTGCTATTTCTGTTGAATTTTAATGAAGATAGTAAATCATTTAGTTTAACAACAGAGTGGCTACTCACGTGTGTGTGACACTTTATATTCTTTTTCTCATCACTACGGACAGCAATGTTGACTTCATTGCTTGGTATATAGATATATACTGACTTATCAAATAATCTGTTTTTTATCACTAAAGCTTCAGATGAAACAGTTAATTGCTCATTAGAAAATTTTGGATTCGTTACACGAAAAACTAGGTTAAAAGGAAATCCGCTAAAATCATGTGAAATATCAACTTTTTCGTCATTAATGTAATCAGTTAAAAGACTTTTTACCTTAAATGCAGAAAAATACCAAAAACCACCATACGCTAGAGGAATAAACAAAGGTAAGAAGATGAGAATATAGATAAAAATTTTACGCATTATCCTTTATTTATCTAATGATATATTTCTTGTACCTCTGGGCACGGTTACGCACAAACCGTCAATATCTTTTGTGATTTTTATTTGGCATCCAAGCCTCGATGTCTCTGTTAAACCGAAAGCTAGATCCAGCATGTCATTTTCCTCATCAGATATAGGATTATGTGTTTCTACAACATCATAAAATTTTGGATCAACAATCACATGGCATGTAGAACAAGCAAGAGAACCTTCACATGCACCTTCAAGCAGATCTGGATCACTTCTATGGGCTAAATTAAGAAGAGTTTCTCCCTCTGCAGCTTCATAACTTTTCTTACTTCCATCAGGTAAAATAAAAGTAACGGATGTCATACTATTAAAATCTCTACTAATTTCTCTATATTCTACAAATAATAACTAATATTTGCAAACTCTTTGCAATTCTATCGCCTATCTCTTGTCATCTATATTCCTATCAAGAAAGTAAGATAGATACCACCAGCATCTCATAGAGTTGCAAGTATAGAATTTTCTTAGTTTTAGATTTTACTAAATATATTACTGAATTAACATTATTAAACTTGATCTGCCATTTCTTCTGATCTTAAGTTATAATTTTACTAATGCCATTTGATTAATTGCAACTTCAGCATTGCTATCTTTAAGTAAATTTGCGGGACTACTATAATGATATGTGATTGCAGCAACAACAAGACAACAAACTCCAATTCCTATCCCTACCGCTAACATTCCTGAGTAGACTGCAATAGCTACTCCTAAAGCAACTCCTACTACTGCTAACTAGAAGCAACTATGATAGAAGTATTACGACACTTAATACGAAGCTCATTTAGTTTATCTAATGCAGGAGTACCATCTTTATATTTTAACTCTCTTATATTTTCACATTTGTTAAGCAACTTCCAAGCATAACTTAACCTTGACGCTTGACCATAAAACCCCTTCTCAACATATTCAACCAAGAGATCAAACGGAGTTTCACCTTGGTCATTTTTAACATAAAATCTCGCACCTGCACTCACAAGTGATTCAACTTTGCAAAGCATTGATTTATCGAAGTGCAAGTTTCTTAAAGCATGATGCAGAGCTGTATCCCCACTTTCATCCCGATAGTCAATTTTATTTTTATGTAAAAAGCAACCAAAAATCTCTTTATTGCAATTTCTTGTAACGATATTTTTTAAAGTAATACTTGAAATTTTTATGTTATTTTCAACTAGGAGATCTAGAGCTTTTTTATGGTTATATTTAACGATAGTATCTACTAGTTTATTCAATACAGGAGTACCTTCTAGCTTCTTCAGCTCATCGGTTTTACAACAACTAAGCATCACCGAAAGATTATTTAATCTTTCTACTGCTTTTTTCTCACGCAAAAAGTATTTAGCATAATTGACCAATAGATCAAATGGAGTTTTACCTTTTTTATTTTTAACATCAAGCCTTGCACCTTTACTAAGAAGTGACTTGACAAAACCTTGGTATTTCGATTCATCCAAATCCAACCTTTTTAATGTATGATGTAAAGCTGTATTTCCTTCTTTATCTTGATAGTTGATATCTAATTTATCTAAGTACTTATTAAAAAAATAATCCAAAAACTTTTCAGATCGGTATTCATAAGCATAGCTTAAGATATCATTTTGTGATATTTCTATCCTTCCTTCAAAGAGCTCGAAAATTTCCACACGATCGTACATAATAGCAATTTGCACTACAGATGTAATGTCACCAGCAGCAATTGTAACTTTCTTTATTATATCAGAACACTTTTCATACTCATTTGACTGGATATTTTTCAACAATTCCAGAATAGTGCTTAGATATTTGAGTTCGGTTGATTTTTCAGTCTCTTTGGCTTTGCCCATCCCGTTTATTTGTTGGCTACTCTTGATTAGCCTTTCTAATCGCTCTTCGCTTAATTTCTTACGTTTCAAATAATACATATCATATATTTTGGTAGAAATTTGATTTTTTTTCATTTCTTGTTCGAGTTTACTTAACTTATAAATCCATTCTGCCCACGACCACTCCTGTTGACTAAAATCCTCTCCCATATCGTACTGGTTTCTGCTTGCTTTATCAGATAACACGTTGTATGCTACTGATATTTGCTTGAATTTTCCCAATTTCTCTTTAAGCTCAGCCATTTGACCTTCTTCCGACTGTGATAGTAGCTCTCGTCCTTCTTTTTTTTCTCTAACCTATCTAACTCTTGCGCTTCCTTATGCAATAATTTATCTGGATGAAGCTTACGTGCCAATTTGTGATATGCTTTTTTTATCTCATCGTGAGTAGCATCTCTTTTTACTCCTAATATTTCATAATAATCAGGCATTTGTTTCTCCACTATTTTTATACATTTTTGATTATACCACTAATACCACATCTTTATGAAAGCACGGTACTGACATATAAACATTTTAGCAAATATTGTAATAATTGTCAATTTATTAACAAATTGAGTGAAAATTTGTAGAAAAATGAGTTGTGAAAATGAAGGTTTAGAATTATTCCAACAACAGATTAATTTATATATTAATATTGCTCAACTTTACAGCATAATCAGTTAGCATAATTTCCACAAAGCTACAGAAGAGTTGTTTATGGTAATTGAGGAGCTACAACCGCATGACGTCTGCCATTAATCACTATTTCACTTATTGCAACTGCTGCAAAAACAAAACAATAATATACTTTTGTTAGTACGATGATAGGTGACAGAGAGGCAATGCTGCTTGCTAGTAATACGTGAGAACCATAAGGTAAGATACTTTTTGTGATAGAAGTAAATATCTCTAATAAGTACGCACTACGGTGTGGTGCAATGTTATATCTTTGTGCAAGTCTTTTCGCAATATTACTAGTTAATAAAATAGCAACAACATTGCTGGAAACTAAAATAGTAAACATAGATGATATTCCTGCAATCATAAGTTCAGCTTGACTTCTTGTGAGATTCACCTCATCGGTGAATTTATCTATCTTTTTCTGACTATATTCGTACATTAAGTGGCTTAATCCACTACTGAAAAGAATAAATATCATTACCTCATTCATCTTATTAAAACCCCTACATATATCATGAGAATAATCAATAATAGAATAATCAAAAAAAGCTATTCCTAATATTCCAGCAACAACCATATTAACAGCTAATGTTACCAGTGTGTTTATTTCAAATAAACCCATAATTATTAAAGATATATAAGGGATAATTTTGACTATGGATAAATAATTCAGACTTGAGATAGAAACAACTTCTGTACTATTTGAAATTATTACTAGATAAATAAGTATTATAAGACCTGTAACAGATCCTGTCTTGAAAGTGAGTTTTATTTTATCCTTTACTGAAGCTCCTTGTGAAGAAGTAGCAGCAATAGTAGTGTCAGATATCATTGAAAGGTTGCTGCCAAACATAGACCCACCTATCACAGCTCCAACGCCCACCGCACAATCAAAAGCTCCATTTTGTGCTAGATTCACAGCTATTGGTGTTATAAGTGCAATAACTCCGATTGATGTGCCTATTGCACTTGCAATAAACGCAGAAATTAAAAACATTCCAGGAAGTAATAATTGTGCTGGAAGAAAGCAAATAGTTAAGCTAGCAATAACATTTATACTACCAAGCGATTGAGTAACAGTAGAAAATGCCCCAGCAAGGAGAAAAATCAAACACACGGTAAGAGTAGTTTTATTCCCCATACCTTTTATAAGAGTATCAACGCTATGCTGAATTTTGTTTTTATTGAATAGAATAGCAAAAAATAATGCTGGTAATAAGCAAACTAACGGTGAAATTTGATGAAGAGGATTACCAAGTCTGATAAAAGAAAAATAAATACCACTTCCAAGGTATAAGGCTAGAAAGATAATAAGAGGAAGAAATGAAAACACTTATCGTAGTTGAACAAACCAGAAATATACTAGAATAAGCTATTTTAAGCAAATACTAATACAGTGTTTTTCTAATAATTTTGAACATCTTAAGCCATCTACTTTTGAATAAATTCCATTTGCATTTCTTGTATACTATCCTCTATTTGCTTTATTTGTTCTATTAGCCTTTCCTCTAAGTCAA
This sequence comes from Wolbachia endosymbiont of Protocalliphora sialia, assembly GCF_053891855.1. Taxonomy (NCBI): domain Bacteria; kingdom Pseudomonadati; phylum Pseudomonadota; class Alphaproteobacteria; order Rickettsiales; family Anaplasmataceae; genus Wolbachia; species Wolbachia endosymbiont of Protocalliphora sialia. The sequence goes on along the minus strand of NZ_JAIUJX010000008.1, from coordinate 25,190 downwards.
AATTACCGCCCAGCCTTGCTTTAATTTTTTCTTCTTGTAATACATTTAATTCTTTCCGTAATACTATGTTATTCCAGACAGTTTCTGCCGATCTCTTCTCACTTAATTGACTATTTAGTACGCTAGTTTTTTCAAATATAAACTTTATAACACTAGACTCCTGTAGCAGAATTTCTTTATTAAAGTTGCTCTCACTAGTTACCATATTAATTACGCACTGTTGTAATTTTTTCATCTCATTAGTAAATTCGAAATGAGAAAATTGCTCAAAAAATATAGGACGGTTCAAAATTTCAGGAAATTCTACGGCTATACGCAAAATTATGGCCTGATTTTGCTCTGCTTCAATTAGCTCTGGAGATTTATTGTAAAGATACTCACCTTTTGTTGCTTTGCTATTAAAAATCAGCTTTTTAAAGTTTCTTCTTAATTCACTGACCTTATTGTAAAAATAATCTCTATAATACCTTCTAATACTGCTGTTACCGATAGCATTGACATATTTCATGAACTTGTGCTCAAGAATTGAATATTTTTCCGGAGCAAATTTTTCATAATTTTGCAAATTGCTACCAATCATGTGATGCCATAAATATTCAGAGTGCAGTTCTGTTGAGCGGTTAAAAGCGGATAGTACATCTTCCGTCTTATATTCTAGTTCATTGCATATATCGTATGGGTCCTTGTTGCTTGGCAAAGTCACGAACTTCAATGTGTATCCAGGCTCCAGTATCGGCAGAACAAGTTCTGCAATTCGAATAGCAGCATGACATCCAGGACTATCGCCATCCATACAGATAGAAATTTCTTTAGCAAGTTTCCAAAGATTTTTTATCTGCTCTGCAGAAATTGCGGTACCAAGCGGAGCAACTGTATTGCTAATTCCCGCTTGATGTAGTGCTATTACATCCATATATCCTTCAACAACAAATAGATGCTGTTTTTTGCGTATTTCACTCAAAGCAAAGTTTAATCCATATAAATTTTCTCTTTTCTTAAAGAGCTGACTCTCTGGGCTGTTTAGATACTTCGGCTGTTGCTCAGAGTTCAGCGCACGTCCGCCAAAACCAATAACTTTGCCCGTGATGTTGTGTATAGGAAATATCAGCCGATCATAGAAATAATCACGAAAATTCTTATTTATTAACCCAACATCGATCAAAATCTCGTCTTTAATACCAGAGGAGTTCAAATATTCCTTCAAGCCAGAACTTGGTGCATAACCTATCTTAAATTTATCTATGATTTTGAGTGAGATCTTGCGCTGCCTTAAATAAGCCATAACACCTCGATTTTTCTGCGCGAACCAACTTGCAGCTAAATTCAGTGCTGAAAACAGTTTGTCATTTTCTTTAGCAAAGCTGAGGTTTTTGGGTAACTCAACACCTGCAACAGATGCCAATTTTTCCAACGCTTCCTTAAAACTTAAGCCCTCAGTTTGTGAAATAAATTCAAACGCATCACCATGAGCTGAGCAACCGAAACAGTAATATAAGCCCTTAACATTGCTGACCGAAAAAGATGGAGTTTTTTCGTTATGAAATGGGCAGAGTCCAACAAAACTATCTCCTCTTTTTATTAACCTAACTTTTTTTCCTACTATGTCGGACAACAATAATTTTGACTTTATAATATCTATATGATCCATTTTACCGAATGAGTAGTGGTAGGATAAAAATTATATAGAATTTATGCATATCTGACTCGAAATTTATTCAGAAAGATCAGGAGAGCTTGACAAAAAGCTCAAAATAAATTACCCATATAAATACCCTTAAGTTGCAATTTCTTATATGTCAGATGTGATATCAGTTGCTTCAGACCACGCAGGTTATGAACTAAAATCAGAAATAAAGACTTACTTGGAAACTTTAGATTATACAGTGATAGACCGTGGCTGCACTGCTGAACAAAAGAGTGTAGACTACCCTGACTATGCTGCTGAAGTTGTAGAAGATATAACAAACAAAAAAGCAAATTATGGAATATTAATTTGCGGTACAGGTTTGGGCATGAGTACTGTGGCAAATCGTTTTGAAGGAATCTACGCTGCTTTATGTAATAGTGTTGAGATCGCAAAATTAGCTCGCGAGCATGGCAACGCGAATATACTTTGTCTTGGTGCAGGGTTTACTGCGAGTGGATTAGCAAAAGACATAGTCAAACAATTCCTCGAAACAGAATTTTCAAAAGAAAGTAGACATAAAGAACGCCTTGATAAACTTAGCAATATTAGCAAGAAAAAAACCACAAAAACTTATAATGAAGATGAAATATCAAAATTCTCTAAAATAGCAGGTGAATGGTGGGATGAGAATGGCAAGTTCAAGCCATTGCACATGATGAATCCTGTGAGAGTATCATACATCGTTGAGAAAATAAAAGAATTAAAAAAATGCGATTTAAAAGAACTATCATTGCTCGATGTTGGTTGTGGTGGTGGCATTTTGTCAGAGTCAATGGCGCGTATTGGTATTAGCGTTGCAGGAATAGATGTATGTGAGGAAAACATAAAAGTGGCACAGTTGCATGCGAAGAAAGTAGGGTTAAATATAGAATACACACACACTAGCATTGAAGAGCTAAGCAATGACAAGAAGTATGACGTGGTTTTGTTGATGGAAGTGGTTGAACATGTCGATAATTTAGAGTTTTTCATGAAAAAAGCAATAGAGCTGTTGAAGCCAGAAGGGCTAATTTTTATATCGACGATAAATAGAACTATTAAATCCTTCTGTCTTGCAATAGTCGGCGCAGAGTACATATTAAACTGGCTGCCAAAAGGCACACATAATTGGAATAAATTTCTCAAGCCATCAGAAATTGCAAATCATCTAAGAGAGAACAATGTAACACTACAAGATATGACTGGTATGGAATATAATGTAATAAAGCGTGAATGGAACTTGACCAAAGGTGTGGATGTTAATTATATACTTTGTGGAAACGTTGTAATTTGAAATCTCATTCAAGTACTAGAAGGTAATGCAAATATTCTAGGCAGTTTTACTTTACTTAGCAGCTAATTTATCATATGTATTTCCATAGGGTATCGCTATATTAGAATATGTTACAATTACTAACCTTACTTGCTGTTATCACTTCGGTTGTATTCTTTGGTCATCTAGTTCCAATGGAAGTGAAAACCTTCTTGTATTCAATAAGCCTTAGTATAAAAGAGATCTTACTATTTATAATGCCTTTTATTGTTTTTGCATTAATCTTTAGTAGTGTTAACAATCTTAAGCAGTCGGCTATAAAGTTTATATTGTTACTTATTATAACGATTTTCTTGTCGAATCTAGCTTCAAGTTTAATAGCTTATTCTGTTGGGCATTTCATCACACAAAACACTTATTCAATACAAGATATAACATATGAAGAAACAATTGTTCCTTTATGGTCATTTAGGATACCTGCATTGCTTTCTAATTTTTATGCCCTTGCTTGTGGATTTGTGTTAAGCATATTAGTGTCCACAATATTACCAAAAAAAAGCAAAGAGCTCTCGAACAAAATGTTAGATTTAACTCTCTTTATTTTGAAGACATTTTTGACGCCAATTATTCCAATGTTTGTACTTGGTCTTGCTTTAAAAATGGAACATGATCAGGTTTTACCCATAATATTTAAGGATTACTCAATAATTTTTATTATTATATCATCTGCAACCTACCTTTATGTTTTTCTCTTATATGGAGCAGCAAATTCGTTCAAGATCACAAGCTGGATAGCTAGTATAGGTAATATGATACCAGCATTTATTACTGCAATGAGCACAATGTCTAGTAATATAGCTATGCCGCTTACTCTTGAAGGAAGCAAAAAAAATGTAAAGCAGCATGATATAGCATCGTCTGTTGTGCCAATAACCGCTAGCTTTCATTTAGTAGGTGATTGCTTTTTTATTATAATACTATCAATGATAATGACTTTTGGTGGTGCATTGTCTGCAACAGACTATGTGACTTTCCTTCTCTACTTTCTGTTATTTAAATTTGCTATTGTTGCAGTTCCAGCGGGAGGGATTATAGTAATGTTGCCCGTTCTTGAGAAGTATCTTAAATTCTCCCCAGAGATGCTTTCATTAATTACAGCATTGTATATAGTGTTTGACCCAATAATAACTTCAGCAAATGTTATGGGTAACGGTGCGTTCACTATGATGTTTACAAAGCTCTATGATAAGCTTAAGTGATGTCCATTCTAGCAATTAATACTGTAGGTGCTGGTAGTTCAATAGCAGTAATTGATTACGATGGTAATTGTTTTGTAGAACGCAATTCTGCAAACAATAGTCATGCAGAATCATTTTTTCAAATACTGAATACTTTGTTTGGTAAGCATAATTACAGCTACGATAAAATAGACCATTTAGCAGTGATAGTTGGACCAGGAAGTTTTACTGGAATCAGAGTTGGTATATCAACTGCACAAGGTATAAATCTTGCTACAAATAAGCCGTTATATGGGGTTAGTGCGCTGGAAGCTCAAGCATATGCAATATCGCTACTTTGTGCAAATAGCAAAAAAAATATTAAAGCTATAATCGAAGATGATCAAAAGTTTTATACGCAGTTGTTTGATTTCAATTTGTTACCGCTATCAAATCCTGCTGTAGTAAGTGAACTCCAGCCTGAAACGCACTGCATTACATATATGGATTGCAGTTTACCAAAGTTGGATGCTAGCCATGCAGGGCTATTAGTCCGTTATAGACTAAAAAATAAACAAAAATTAAATGGAGTTGAGGCTCTATATTTAAATGAGCCTCAGTATATGAAATCGTTGCCTGTTGCGTAAACACTATTAATTCGGCCAAGTTTGTACATATGACTTACTATTTCTTCTGCTACTTCTTTTATACTCATATTTGAATTTTCTACCTCTATAGCATTTTGTGGTACAAATAAATCTTCCTCCCTAAATTTAATACTATTTATATTAGTAACCTTCCTATTTTTTCTTTGCTTTTTTGATATAGTACGCTCTTGTAATATCAATGGATTGCACCTAAGTACTATAGGGAGGATTTTTGTGCTCATTTTTTTACTAAGTTCTACTACTGAGTTATATATTCTTATGTTGTAATCATTATTTTTAATTAATTCATCAACAAATATATAATTTTTTGAGTCAATAGGATAGGCTTCTATTGCCTGAAACATAACATGTGTAGTGTTATATATTCTATCTCGAGCTTCTTTGGAAGTTTGATTATATTCAAGTCCACTTACAATTACTGCATTTATCATACTAGATAATACTATTGCTGTAGAAAGTTTACCACTTCCTGGAAGACCAGTGATATATATGAAAAATTTTGTTAGCTGTTTTTTTATGTCAATATTTACCATATTATTTTTAATATTAAAACCTACACTTATAATAACATAAAAACGAGGCTTTAAAACATATGAAATATTACATAAAAAGTCGTTTTTATAGTTAAAATACTATTTAATCTAGAAATGTAACCTCTAATCACCTAAGGCAAATAAAAGTGCTTAGTATTTTAATGTAGGTTCACCTTTTAGTTTGTAATAAACTTTTTTTCACGTATAAATCTTTAGAAAATTTTAGTCAAGAGCTATGTTATTAACAAATAGTGAGTTGAAAAGAGACCTAGTTAACACCTATCAAATTTTATCTTATCTTAAATTAGATGATCATACGTATACTCATCTCTCTGTACGTTCTGAAGATAAAAAGTCATTTTATGTTTATCCGTTTGGTATACGTTTTTATGAAGTAGATGAAAGTTCATTGATGAAAGTATCGTTTGATGGGAATATAATTGAAGGCAAAGAATATCAATATAATAAAACTGGCTATGTAATCCATGGCTTCATTTATCAAGCAAGGAAAGATATTCAAGCAATTTTTCATCTACATACACCTTCTATTGTAGCAGTTTCTTCTCTCAAGGATGGATTACTCCCAATAAGTCAGTGGGCGCTGCACTTTTATAATAAGGTATCTTACCATGATTATAATTCCCTGGCACTTGATGATACAGAAGGAAAAAGATTAATAGCTGATTTGAAAGAAAATTTTGTAATGTTAATGCGCAATCATGGATCTATAACATGTAGTCAGACTATACAAGAAGCAATGTTTTATACGTATCACTTAGAGCAAGCTTGTAAAACTCAATGCCTGACGCTAGCAATGAATAGGGAGTTGTCAATTCCAAGTGAAGAAATTTGCTCAAAAGCCGTAAAGGATCTTCTGTCTTTCGAAAGCAATCTTGGTGAGAGAGACTGGCACGCATGGGTTAGGTTGATTAAAGGTAAGTTATAAAAGTTTCTGACTCTTCGATAGATATTAGATTTCTTGCATAACCAGCCAGTCTGAAATCCAATAATGGTTTCATACGCTGTAATTCATGTAAGAAGTCTAATGTCTCCATCTCTACTTAAGTTAACACCCTTAACTAAGCAGATACAAGTAAATAACTAGTAAGTTTTTTCAATCCTGCTCCACAGCAAATTTTAATGCTATGTGAGTAGTTATAGTGCTGTTAACAATTAAAATGACAAAAATTAAGATGGTGATTAGTAGTGTATAAATATTCAAGGATAAATTTTCAAATTGAGTTAGCAATTTGAAATATACAAAAGTTGGCATTATCATTGGCAAAACAAGAATTTGCGACACTCCTGATGCTAAGTTATTTCGACCAATCATTAATGCATTTCCAGTAGCTGAAATATTAATGATTATCAGCGTATTAAATAATAAAGACACTCCAACTGCTATTGAATGTTCAATATTATTGCCTAGAATTGCAAAGCTGAACATGAAAGAAATCACTGAAATCGGTAACCCAAATAACAACCAGTGAGCGAAGATTTTATAAGCAACTATCAGCCTAGAAGAGAGTGGCTGTACAAAGATTTGCTCTAATATTCCATCATGATAATCAGATGTAAATAAATTATTTGTAGAGATCTGCAAAACAAATGTAGCACATATCCATATTAATGTTAATATGACTTCTTGTTTACTGTTGTTTTCAAGTGTATATGAAGATAAACTTAACATTATAATAAAAATACATACTATATAAGTAAGATTATTATTATTTATTACTAATTTTTTTACCGAACTAATCATACCAGGATTTTAAATGTTTATTATAAATTATAGTGTTTACTTTGAGGGTAGTATAATTTTTTGTGTTTACAAGTTATATAAGTTTTAATATATTTTATTGATAATGCTATGGAAAAATTAATAAAAATAAAGTTACCAGAAGATTACGTTCCTTCAGAAAATGAAGAATATATGAACGTAAAACAACTGGAATACTTTAGCTTAAAGTTACAATCAATACTCTCTGAACTGGAGAAACAAGATCTAGAAGATAGTAGTATTTATTCTGATAGAGATAGTGAAAATGGAGAATTAATTAAGCGCCGAAAAGATAGAAAAGAAAAAATTAAGGAGGCGTTGGAAAAAATAAAATTAGGCATTTATGGTTACTGCGATGGAACGGGAGAAGAAATAGGAGTCGAAAGACTTAAAGCTAATCCGCTTGCTATGTATTGTATTGAAGAACAAGAGAGAATAGAAAAAGAAAAGAACGTTTATAACATTAATGATTAGAACTTGTCCGGGAATTCAAGCATATTTCTCTCCTTAACATAACTCTACTCATAGCCAGATATATGAAATTTTCAGTGAGTAAATCTTATTCTTTCGATAGTCTTCTATTCCTAAAGCAAAAGTCCTTTCTACAACCCACCTTCTTGGCTGTACTTTAAACCCCTCATTGGTAGTAGCTAAGGCGGTGTGTCTTTGTTGACTTAGAACCTACATGAAGGCCTTTTGACAATCTCAATATCCATACCATATTCTTCCTTTATATGATTTTTTAAATTTTCTCCTTGGTATCCCATCACATTTTTTTAACTATAGTATATTTCTTTCTTACTTTCCTGTATAATACTCTGGAATAGCTTTCTATTCTTGTCCATTCCCTTTGACTTAGGTCTGCTGGGTGCTTTTTTCTCGTCTTTACCCAGTACTAAAACTTTAGATATTATAGCCTCTTTTACTAATCTCTGGACAAGCTCTAGCTTCGGTAAACTCAGTAGAAGGTTCTTTTGCAAAAAATGCAGCATGTACAGCATTTTTAATAAAAAAACATGCAGCAAGTGCAAATATTGCTGTCGGTACATAGCGCACAGGAGAAGCTATACTAAAAAAAGTAGCAGAAGCGACTATTAAGCAACAACAAGTCAGTATCGTTTGATCACGTAGATAACGTCTATCAACTCCACCGTACTCAGCCATCAACCTTTTAACTTTATCATTGTTACCGTATGGCAGAGTAAGCGTTTTAATCAAATTCATTACACCATTATTAGTGAAATATGGAGCACACTCTATAACTCTGGAGCCATTAACCTTCTGATTAGGATCTGCACCATACTTTAGAAGCAACTCTACATATTTTTCGCGTTTATCGTTGTCACAATTGATTGCTTGATATAATGGACCTCGACCATTTTCATCTAACATATTAGGATTAGCACCATATTTCAAAAGTATTTCCATAGTATGATCATCATCACACAAAAACGCTTCAAACAACGGATTTTTACCATTTTCATCTAACATATTAGGATTAGCACCACATTGTAACAATAACTCTACAATTATGCTGTCGTCGAGAACCATATAATAGTATAACGAAGCTTCATTATGTAATAGCTTTATATTAGGATCAGCACCATTTTCTAAAAGAAGTTTCAAAATACTATAATTTCTTGAATCTTTAGCTTGCATTAAAGCAATAGATAATGGAAAGTAAATATAAATAAGTTTTTCATTGATGTAATCACCAAATCTTCCATCTTTACTGCTTTTGAATTTGGAAAAAAGCTTTTCAAGAAACTTTATATCCTGATTATATAGAGCCCTACTTAAGTAAAACCTCAAATCTCCAGGCGAATTAATTTCATTTAAATTTTCGTCAGTTAGATTTGTAACCTCTTCTATGCTTTCCTTAGTAAGAAATTCATATGCAGAACCTAGCTGCTTAAATTTTTCTTCATTTTGTTTCTTCACAACCTCATTTTTACCTGAATGTTTATCAGGATGATATTTCAAGGCTAATTTTCTATACGCTGATTTAATTTCTTGTTCACTGGGCGCATCGCTTGATTCAAAACCTAATATTTTTAAAGCTTCCTTTCTACCTACAATAAATTCCCCACTGAAATATGTTAAATTAAACGTAACCCAAAATTTCAAAAAGTAAAGCTTTTTATGTCAAATTACGTCTATTTCATAACTGTACAAATATTGTAGATCAGGAAACTTCAGTCCTTGATACTGGAATAACATCTCTATACTACTTAGAGTCAATCTCAATATTAAAAAATTTCTCAAATAGAAAAAAGGCAAAAGGAACCCTGTCAGATACTATCTAGTTTTTAAATTGGCGTTCTTTATTGTCTAATTTGACATCCACTCAATAGATACCATTTTTGCATTTAATTTACAGAATGTAGTCTAAGTACAAACTTGTGAAAGGCTTATGTGTAATGCTTCTCCACATAATCACTAATAATTTCCTTAAATTCTTCAAAAATATTATCACCTTGTAAAGTTTTGAAATATTTGCCGTCTTTGTAGACTGCTGAAACAGGTTTTTCTCCGTATCCAGGCAGGCTGATCCCCAGATTTGCATGTTTGCTCTCTCCAGGACCGTTTACTATGCATCCCATAACAGCAACGTTCATATACTCTACACCAGGATTCTTTTTCTTCCATACCGGCATATGAGTTTTTATGTAGCCATTTACTTCCTTAGTTAATATACGAAAACGATCGCTACTTGTGCGTCCACAACCAGGACATGAACTCACCTGAGGGTTAAAGTAGCGCAAACCTATAGACTGCAGTATTTCCTGACATACTACCACCTCATTAGTGCGTGATTCACCAGGGCGCTGAGTTAAAGAAGCCCGGATAGTGTCTCCAATACCATTTTGCAATAAATAAGTAAGCCCTGCTGTGGTATTTACTACGCCTTTGTTACCCATACCAGCTTCGGTTAAACCCAAATGCAGCGCATAATTGGAAGATTGTGCAAGTGCCATATAAACTAAAATTAAATCTTGCACTCTACTGACTTTACATGAAATGATTATTTTCTCTGCATTAAGGCCAATCTTTTCAGCTTTTTTTGCACTACTAAGAGCAGACATTACAAGCGTCTTACGTAATATAACATCAGAAGTTTTTGGATTACTAGACAAGGAGTTTTCATCCATTAATTTTTGTGAAAGGTACTTATCAAGACTACCCCAATTTACTCCAATTCTGACAGGAAGATCATGCGTTATTGCATACTCTATAATTTTTTCAAATTTTTCATCACGTTTATCACCAAAGCCTATATTACCTGGATTTATCCTAATTTTACCCAGAATTTTAATGTTGTCTGGATAATCCTGAATCAGCCTGTAGAGCTCATATTGTCCACAGCCTACTAATATCTTACCATCAAAGCCTTCTTTATTTATTTCCTCTACTATATAAGGTATTGCTTTTGCTACTTCCTCTGAGTTCAAAGCAATTCGCACCAATTCTGAACCTGCATGCGCTAGTTCTATTACTTCTTTTGCATATTTCTGAGCACTGCTTTTTATATTGTCAGAATCTATATGTGCACCAAGTGCCATGGATTGAACAACTATAGGATTATTTCCACCTATCTTCACTTGTCCAACTTTTACAGTATGAGTTTTATGCCTGGAAACCGGCGATGACTCATATGCATCATCACTCAATGTCAGGTCTCTATCTAGCATATTATTAATCGTGACACTATTTTACTGTGTCAACTACACTGCCAAATGAACTTGAACCATTTAAACTATTTTGTGGTGTTCTATTTAGATCAGTAATAGAATCATGAGAGCACGTTCTTCTTGATGGACTTTCTTTTATAGTAACATTTATAGGGGAAACTTTTTTTTCTCGTGTTGAAGTAACTTTTTTCCCTTTTTGTTGTTCACTTTTATGCTGCTTACTTTCATACTGAGAAACTGGCTCTTGATCTATAAATACAGCACCCTTTAAACGTGCAAGATTAATACCATGCTGATTGATCATAGCATCCTCCCCATCTTCAACTATGCAAGCTCCCACGTTGTTTGGCTCGTTATCAAGGCTAGCAATTTTTTTTTCTTTTAATTTTTTGATTAGATCTTCTTTATTTATAGCTAGATCTTGTAACTTTCTTTTCTTGAGAATCTCCCTACGCTTTTCATATAGTTTATATGAATCAGCAAATTCCTCATCTGCATGAAAATTTGTACCACCAGGATTACCAGGAGGTATGTACCTTTTACTAAGCTTCACTTTAGACTTAGCTTCAACATTATGTACAGTAAAGAAACTAGAAACCAAAAGTATTAATATAAATAAAACTTTAGAAAAGATCTTAAGCATACTATAGTGAATATTGTGCTTTAAAAGATACCAATTAATAAACTTCAAGTAAATCAGAATCTCTACTAACTTTATAATACAAACATCTTTCTAAAAAATTTACTACCAAAACCTGCAAAATCTAAAAGAAGTGGAAGGTGTTACAAATTTTGTAACACCTTTTCAAGAAGAGGTTAGCACTTTTCTAAGCTATTATTTAGTTTTTCAGCACTATCGACACTAAACTTCTCATTTGTTGGTATATCTTTAGATGAGTCGTTTTTCTTTTCCCTATCAAGCTTAACTCCTTGATAAATACAGAATGCAACGAAACTAGTTACTGCTATTGCAGCAACAGCACTGACTATGGCACAAATTAGTAGTGTTTTTTCTTGATCTGCTACTGTTTCTGTCAAATCTGCAATTTGTCCCGTGTGATCAGATACTGTTTTAGATAGTCCTGGGTTTTCCTCGTCCCCTAGTACGATTTTTCGTACATCTTCAAACTGCTTAGTACCAACCTTGTCTTTTAATGCACTAAAAACTTTTCCAAACTGCTCAACATCTATCTTTTGAGCTTCTTGCCACTCTTTTAATGCACTAAATACCTCTTCAAACTGTTTAGCATCTATCTTTTGAGCTTCTTGCCATTCTTTTAATGCGCTAAATACTTCTTGAAACTTTTTAGCATCAATATTTTGACTTTCCTGCAATGCTGTTACATCCGATTTATCAAAACCGAATACAAATTTGGTTATACCCATTTTTAACCCCCTAGCTAATTAATATATTACTATTGTACGTTTTTAGTAGTTAATTTAGTATTAAACACTATACAACTGGGATCCAATAAGAAATATCTGGTCATGCGCTGGAACTTTTGAATTCCAGTTATGCAAGAGATCTATTGATCTTAAAATAACTTTCTTTGGTTTAAGTTAAGGGTTATTCTACCAATATCTCTCTCTTTCCTGAGTAACTCGGAGCACTGACAATACCTTCTTTCTCCATTCTTTCAACAATATTTGCAGCTCTGTTATAGCCTATTCTAAGTTGCCTTTGAATGTAACTAGTTGAAACCTTTTGATCTCTCTGAATGATGGCCACTGCTTGCTTGTATAGATCGTTCTCTTCATCTTCTGTTTCACCTTCTGATTCCGCGAAAGAATTTTCATCTTCTTGAGTGATTTCCTCCATGTAGTTTGGCTCACCTTGCGTTTTTAGATGATCAACTATATTTTGCACCTCATCATCACTTACAAATGGACCGTGAACTCGAATAATCTTGCCACCAGAAGCCATATAAAGCATATCACCCATACCAAGCAATTGTTCAGCCCCTTGTTCACCAAGTATTGTACGGCTATCTATCTTAGAAGTAACAGCAAAACTAATTCTCGTTGGAAAGTTTGCTTTTATCACACCTGTTATCACATCTACAGATGGGCGTTGTGTTGCCATTATGATGTGTATTCCTGCAGCACGAGCCATCTGAGCTAAACGTTGAATAGAGCATTCTATATCTTTGCCAGCAACAAGCATTAAATCTGCCATTTCATCTACAATCACCACAATATACGGAAATGTCTCCATTTTAATCGGTATTTTTTCAAACAAAGGTTTGCCAGTTGTTGAGTTAAAGCCAATCTGTACAACACGTTCCAATTCTATTCCGCTATTCATCGCTTCTGTAATTTTTTGATTATAGTTTATTACATTCCGCACATTTAAATATGACATCATACGATAGCGATTTTCCATCTCTTTCACGATCCACTTAAGAGCAATAACAGCTTTTTTTGGCTCTGTTACCACTGGTGTTATTAGATGCGGTATTGCATCATATATTGAAAGCTCAAGCATTTTTGGATCGATCATTATCATCTTGCATTCATCAGGACTTAGTCGATAAACAAGCGACAGAATCATCGTGTTAATTGCAACCGACTTACCTGACCCTGTAGTTCCGGCAACAAGCAAGTGGGGCATTTTAGTCAGATCTGCAATAACTGGTTTTCCGCTTATTTCCTTGCCAAGCGCAATTGGAAGATTTAAGTTTGCATTTTGGTATTCTGGCGATTCAAGTAAATCACGCAGCATCACAATCTCTCGCTCCTTGTTTGGCAATTCTATTCCCATGGCATTTTGTCCACGAATTATTGAAATACGTGCAGAGAGTGCACTCATTGAACGTGCAATATCATCTGCAAGACCAATTACTCTTGCAGATTTTGTACCTGCTTGTGGTTCAAGTTTGTATAAAGTCACAACCGGTCCATAACATACACTTATAATTTTTCCTTGCACGCCAAAATCACTCAGCACCTGTTCGAGCAGAGATAAATTCTTATTGCTCTCTAATGCATTCAACTGTTTTCTCTGCATAGATTCTTCTACTTTAGAAAGTAAGTGAATGCTTGGAAACTCAAACTCGCTAGAAGGTGGTTTAAAAATCTCTTCGGTAGCTTTTTTCTGTCTTTCTTTTGGTTGTTGTCTAGTGGTTCTATATTTTCCCTCTATTACTAATGGTGCTATTGAATAATCAGTAGTTTTACGTAACCTGAAAAACAGAAACTTTGCAAAAAAGGAAGCTATTTTTTTGCATAGGAAAAGTAAAGAATAAACTGTTCTCTTCCAACCAACCAACCCTACAACACCTATTGATGCTACTACTGTGAATATGTAAAATGGGCAGTGGTCAATTAGAGCATTACCGACTATTCCACCGTGCATGTATCTAGCAGTAATGCCAAGCGAAAGTTGCGACAATATAGCATATATTGCTACATTGATTAACGTTAGGTAGATAATTTTCAGCAATGATGCTCTGAAAATTAAAAAGTAAACTATGGTTGTAGCTATTGTAATACTAGCGAGTCCAAGAAATTGAACCAATATATCAGCTAAATATGAACCTACTACTCCGCCCAAATTTGTTACTTCCTGATTTGTAGCTGTATTTAAGGATGGATCTTTATAATTATAGCTAAAAACTGATATATATATATACATTAATAGTGACAAGTATATCGCTGATTTTAGCTGTTTTTTTAACATCTACTTAAAGTAATAAGTAATTGTATATTTTACAAAGTGAATTGCTATTATCAATATCATCACGGATAAATCTAATCCATTGAATGGTTGTATATACCTTCTGATAACCTTTAGTGGAGGATAAGTGAGTCTGTTTAAAGTTTGCATTATGCTGCTTACAATCTCATTATACATGTTAACTACATTCAATTTAATCAACAAATCGAGAGCAATTGAGCATATTAGAACGAAGCTGTAAAGATCAAGTAACAGGTTAAGTAAGTATATGATTGGATGCATATTACTAATTTACACTAAAACCTATTATGTGTAGTGATATGTATAAAATCAAGCCCCACAATAATTTTTATGCTGAAATAGGTGTAAACAATAAGCTATAAGATATTATACCCTTTGATTCCACGTGGATAAAAAACTTATTGATAAATTAACGGAGAGATGTGTACTGTATGAATAGCTTTTTGATCATGTTTATTACATGCAGGATAAGTGTTCAGGTACGTATGAAACCAGCGCTTCTTTTCTTGTCACCTCTTGTTACCTAAATAGCCTCTGTTCAAGTAGCCCCTTTGTTGTCATCCCAGTGCCCAGACACTGGGATCCAGATTGGCACTAAGTTGGTAAACATGAAAGCGCTTTATAACGTTTTTTATGTGAAAGCTAATGTCAGCTACTCAAATGATACCATTTGTTATAAACTCACTTTTACTCTATGGTCTTGTCGATATCCTGAACAGATACAATATTTTTTATTTATAAAATTAAGCAACTACTTATCGTAAAGTTGATCTATAGATATAATACTACCATTTGATGATTTTTCAGCACATTTTTCACTTTCGTATTCTTTATCAGAATCAACGCTAAATACTAAAATATCTCCTGAAATTTTATCATGAAACTCACTAATAGCAAAAAACGGTACAGTGACTTGTTCTTGTTTTCCACGAAAGCTCAAACTGACGCTAAACTTATCTTCAAGAACTTTTAGACCAAAAAATTGATGCTGTAATATAATAAGCATTTGAGTAGGGTATGATTCTTTCAAGTAGTCTGGTATGACAACACCATTAAAGCGCGTAAAAAATACTATTTCTAAGTGAGGAGTAAAAACATTATCTAATATAGTATCTAGAGCCTTTTTTATAACTTGAAATTTAGCATAACTAAGCGACTTCTGATAATCTGTTTTATCCATATAACCCTTACATGTTTGGGGGAACTTCTGTTACCCGGCGTTCCCTAAACCGTGCTTATAGCAATGAAGTTATAGTGCCTAAATTAAGCAGCTAATGCAACATTGTCTTCGGCAGCAAAGTTATCGTTTGCATCTAAATTATGAACTCTTAGCGGTGGTATCTAACCGAGCAAAGGTACCATCTTTACTATGCATGTCGATCCTTATTCGCCCCCGTATCAAAAATATGGTGGAGGCGCCGAGTACTGCCCTCGGGTCCAATACACCTATTACAAGGTAATTTTATTGCCATAGTGTATAAAAAATACACATGTTTATTATACAGTAGTATTGAATAAATGTCAAGTTATTGAACTCCAAATTGATTGGCAACTAAAAAACTAATATAAAAATTACTTCGCCTATTTATCTAATCTTAGTATAATCAAAGTAGAGGTATTTTTAGAGCTCAAAATCTATCTTCGTCTGCAGACTTTTCTATCAAATAATCAAACTAAGTAAAGAATGTAGCGTATCTTCTTCAGCGCAAATGGGTGCACACATATGCTTAATCTCTGTCGCATGTGCGTTACATTTTTTCTGAATCTTTTCTACGATGAGGGTAAATTTGGCTCTTTTTGCAGCTGTATATATTTTAATTAGCAATAAAATAGACATAAGGTTTCTATAGCACAAATGCTTTTGATAAAAGCTTTTTAAGCGTCTAGTCCTATTTCTTATATAAAAGAATTTAATTTATTAATAATATTTCTATTGATATTTACTACTACATATAGTATAATAAATTAGTTCTTAGTATTAAAATCTTCTTCTTATGAAGAAAAGTAGAGAGATCTTTAACAAAAGTAATACTAATCTTCTGGTTATTTCAACAATAGCTGGTGTAGCTTTCATAGCATCAGTAATGCCCATGATTGCCTTAAGTTTAACGTTACCTACAATCATTATTCTATGTGTTGTTGCTCTATTATCTGCTGTGGTTGGTATTTTTTCAATGTATTATGCTATTAGAAACAACATTAACAGATTGGGAAATGTGCTTGATATAAACAATCTCTATGCAAAGAAAGTAGATATAAAATTCTCACAAGGTGACATAATAAATGTAACCTCTAACTATAAATATCCCCTAACTGCAAAAATTCAAAAAGAGTTCGATGGGTTATGTGATATACTTTGCAATTATGTTACTGAACACGATTTACTACTTGATATAGGCTCATCACAAGAACTTACAGAAAAAAGTAGATATGAAAACATTCTCAGTGAGCTAGAAACACACACAGTACATTCACACATATTAAAAACCTCATCTTTAATCGAAAAAACATTGGCATTTTTATTTGGAATTTATCCTTGTAATATATTAACATATCCTAATCAACTAAAAATAATCAATTATAATAGTAGTAGTGGGTCTTATTGTATAAAAAAAGAAATACTTGAAAAAGATATTAATAGTATTGGTTCCGGAAATTATATCAAGTTCTGCACTTTTAAAAGAACAACAACTCAATTTCACGGTCATTCTATGTTAATAAGAAAGAATGGAAACAATGATTTTACATTTTTTGACCCTAATGATGGTATTAGATTTAACCTTACACTAAGTGAATTAGTAGCAGTTCTAAATAAAAAAATGTTCGATCATAAAAAAATGTGGTCTCATAATGATGTTGCTTTTATTGACAATACGAAGTTCTTAAAGAAAATTCAAAGCTACCCAAGCCAAGAATTGACACCTACAAATGTGAATATAGCTAAAAATGGGATCAAGGTCAATTGCAGTGTTTAATATACTGAAAGAATCGGATTTACCTTAAGTGACCAACTGTTAAATAAAAAATTTATGTCTTAAAAGGATCATACACATCAATTTTTTTAGGGTCGCTTTTTTTCATTTTCTCACTCAATAACCTCAGAATGGGCTGTAAATCATCGTCGATTGATAAACACAGTACTTCTCTATTAAGATAATTGGCTAAATGATTCTTCTTCTCAAGAATCTCTGCTTCCTCCAATAAGTCGCATTTGTTTAACACGACAGTTTCTTCCTTCTTGATAAGATCGCTATTGTAAAGCTTCAGTTCATTATGTGTACAATTATAAGCTGAGATAACGTCATCGCGCGTTACATCAATTAAATGCAGTAAAATTTTGCACCTTTCTATGTGCTTTAAAAACTTGTGTCCGAGCCCAACTCCAAGATGAGCATCAGCGATTATTCCAGGAATATCTGCTATTACAATTTCGCTATAATCCACTTTTGCTACACCTAAATGTGGTCTTATAGTAGTAAATTCATAATCGCCTACTTTCGTATCAGAATTTGAGCAGCGGGTTAAAAATTTAGATTTACCTACATTTGGCATACCAATAATGCCAACATCAGATAAAACTTTTAGCTTCAATACTATGTTTCTTTCCTCACCAGGCTGACCATGAGTAAAATGCCTTGGTGCCCTATTGGTGGAAGATTTAAAGTTAGTATTTCCAAGTCCACCTTTTCCACCTTGTACTACTTGAAATTCCATGTCGGGTTTATCAAGATCTACTATCACTTCCTCACTTTCTTCATCGATTATTTGTGTACCAACTGGAACTTTAAGTATAATATCTTTTCCTGCCGTGCCAGATTTATCTCTACTCGTACCACTTTTTCCACTACTCGCTTTAATATGTCTTCGACAACGAAAATTAAGCAAAGTGTTGAGATTTGCATCACTGATGAAAATTATGTCTCCTCCCCTGCCCCCATTACCACCGTTTGGGCCACCAAATTCAACGAATTTTTCTCGACGAAAACTAGCACAGCCATCGCCACCATCACCTGCTTTTAAATATAATTTAACTTCGTCTATGAAGTCCATGCTAACCCGCGATAATATTTAGCATTTTCTCCTAATGAACTTTCTATTCTCATCAATTCATTATACTTTGCAAGCCTATCAGAACGCGACAGCGAGCCAGTCTTTATTTGCCCACAATTCGACGCAACTGATATGTGGGATATCGTTGTGTCTTCTGTTTCACCTGAGCGATGTGAAATAATAGCCCTGTAGCCATTTAATTTTGCCATTTCAATAGCAGCAAAAGTTTCCGTAAGTGTTCCTATCTGGTTTGGCTTGATTAGTACAGCATTTGCCATTTTCTCCTCTATTCCTTTACTTATTAGTTTACAATTTGTAACAAATAAATCATCTCCAACCAATTGAACTTTATTCCCAAGTTTTACAGTAAGTAATTTCCAACCTTCATAGTCGTCTTCATTCATTGCATCTTCTATAGAAATTATTGGATATTTGCCTACAAGGTCAAAATAATACTGAACCAATTCCTCTGAAGTGAGTTCTCTGTTTTCAAATTTATAAACTCCATCTTCATAAAAAGTAGATGCAGCAACATCAAGACCCAGTGCAAAGTGATTTTTCATCGAATAACCGGCAGATTCAACAGCCTGAATTATCAAATTAAGAGCTTCTTCAGTGCTTCCAATGTTTGGTGCAAAACCACCTTCATCTCCTACGTTTGTACTATAACCTTTTTTCTTAAGAATGCTGCGCAAGTTATGAAATACCTCTGCAGATATTCTTATTGCTTCACTGAAAGTTTCAGCACCAACAGGAAGAATCATAAATTCTTGAAAATCGAGTTTATTATCCGCATGTACTCCACCATTAATGACGTTAATTAGCGGAACTGGCATCTGCTTCTCCCCTACGCCCAAATATTTATATAACGGTGTTTTGAAACTGTTTGCTGCTGCTTTTGCAACAGCAAGAGACACACCCAAAGTTGCATTTGCTCCAAGTTTAGATTTATTTTTTGTTCCATCTAGTTCAATTAAAACTTTATCAATTGCACTCTGGTTTGCTGCATCCATGCCAATGATTTTATTTGCTATCACTTCACTCACAGATTGAACAGCTTTCAGCACTCCTTTACCACAATACCTTTTTTCATCTTGATCTCTCAGCTCCAATGCTTCTAGTTTACCGGTCGAAGCCCCAGAAGGGACAGCGGCTCTACCTGTTGCTCCATCACATAGTTCTATTTCTACCTCAATTGTTGGGTAACCCCTGCTATCTAAAATTTCTCTTGCAAATACACTGCTGATCGTCTTCATATTAAACCTCTACTTTTAGCATAAGTACCGCAGTTTCTTTCGCTAGTTTAGCTATATTACTACCAGCACCAATAAATAATACTACATCTCCTGAACTTGTCGAATTACTAATAAAATGTGAAATGAGTAAAGCATCATTCATAATCTTCACATCATTAAACCCATTACTGATCAAGGCTTTTTGTATATCATCAATTCCACAGCCAGGAATAGGCTTATCTTCTGGAGGATGGACAGGAGTGAGAATTACATAATCAAACATCATGAAAATTCGTACGAACTCATCAAAAAAATTACGAACACGAGCAAAACGAAGCGGCTCGATAATTCCTGTTACCTTTCCTTTAGTGGTCAAACGTGCTGCTGCCAGGGTTGCTTGTATTTCATTTGGATGATGAGCATAGTCCTCAATTAACTTAACACCTTTAATATCGGCAATTAAAGAAAATCTCCTTGCTACTCCTTTAAATTCCAAAAGACCTTTTTTAATCTCTTCATCACTAATTCCAAGTTTCACTGCAACTGATATTGCAGCCAGGGCATTGCTAACTTTATGCATTCCTATTGCATTTGATAGCACTACATTCTTTATAATTCTGGTACAAGGTTGAATATCTTCTTTTTGTCTTTCGAGAGCGAGTTCTTTTAATCGAAACACTATATGTACATTATCATCATCAATTTCAATGCGTTGAACTAATTTTCTAATTATATTAAGTTTAGTCTCCCAATCTGCCTCTGATAAATCACACTTTTCCTTCGTTATGTGCTCTCTTACCATCTTAACTTCTTCCCATACTACCTCTTCTAGTATATCCGCGCGTATTGATTTGCTGTTACATTCACCAAAACGTTTTCCAGGACAACGATAGTAACTTCTTCCTCCCTTAGCATTACTCATTCCATAATAAACGGATTTGCAACACTGACATATCACTAACCCTTGTAATAAGTATTTTCTTCCACTTTGTTGCATTTTTTCTATTTGTAGCTTTTCTTTTTCCACACTGTATCTCTACGACTTATATATATTTTGCCTATAGTAAAATACGCACATAATGAGCCAAATCAAGGAAAGTGCAAACCAAGTAATTGCGTATTCAAGATGCTTTATTGGCTGTATAGTCAATTTGCCACCAAAATTATCTTGCCACAATATACATTTCTCTAGCTTAATACCTAGATCATTGGAGATTTCTTCTGTACTTAAGGTAAACCACGTATTTGAAGCAATATCATTTTTGATAAACCAATTTTTGCTACCATCACAATACAAAACGCCATCAGCAGCTACTTTTTCAATTTTTGCTTTTTCTTCTTTTTTTTCTCTGACTATTCCTTTATTTATTAACATGTAATGTCCATTGATAAGCAACATAGGAGACAGCACATGATAGCCACGTTGACCTGCGAAAACATATAGTTCTATATCACTTAAAATTCCGTCGATTTTAACGTGTCTGTAGTTAAACTTTGAAAGATTATAACTAGGCAGTAGACGAATAACTGGAAGATCCATATTTTTGATAATATTGTTCTTCCAATTTAACCTAAATAATTGCCATAACCCGAGTGAAAAAAGAAGTAAAAAAGGTATAATGAAAATAAATAATGTTTTTCTTAACACTCTATATTTGTGTTCTCAAGTAATTTTCGATACCTACAAGTTCAATAAGGTCGATCTGTCCTTTAATCCAATGTAAGTGCTCTTCCTCATTTTTCATTAGCTCTTCTAATAACATTACACTAACGCAATCCTTTTCTTTTTCAGCAACGGAAATTGCCTCTTTGATGCCCTTTATACCTCCTTCTTCCAACTTAAAATTATCTTCTAAGATTTTCTGTATTGTATCTTTTGTGAACTTTCCTTCATACTTTGAGATTTGATTTGTATCTTGAAAATTTGGCACGCCCTTAAGCAGTAAAATTCTTTCTGCCAGCCTATTTGCATGCTCAAGTTCTTCATTAAGCTCCTTTCTCATCTTTTCTGCAAGTTTATTGATTCCGCTATTTTTAAGAATCGCAGAATGCAAAAGATACTGGCGTACAGAAGTCAGCTCATTTGTAAGTAATTTATTTAAATGTTCTACTATTTCTTTATTCATAACCTTTCTTTAGCTAATATACCAATGTAATCTACATAACAATCAAGGCAACATCAATTCATTTTTCTCACAACAATCGTATCAAATAGCACATCATGAAATGCCTGTTTCCTCTGAGAGAAGCAAGCAACTAAATACCAACTGAAGGTAAGCATCACTATAATCACTTCTAGTGTACTTAAAGCATTTACTGATGTTTGAAAAAGTTTGATAAAGGTGATAATTGAATTATTTAGCATAGGAAGAAAAAACTGAGAGATAGTGCGATCAAATGCTAAGCTCAAACCTATTTTAGAACTATCTAAAGTGATAGTATATATATTCATTAACTGTTGACCAGGAGTTGCTTGAGCTGTTGAAGATATAAAATATGTAAAGTAGCCACAATTTATACACATGTATGACAGGTGTAAAATTAATGGAAAATCCCCTAATGACAACACAATTAGTAAGGTTGGAATTAATAAAATTGCTACATCTATTAAATATGCGCAAAAGCGCCTGTGTACACTAGCGATCTCTGTCATTACCACCTATCTTTCAAATACTTTACTATGAATTCTGTAAGTTTATTAAAATGTTGAAAATATAACAAATCTTCATAACCTCTTATTGATTGTCCGTATACAATAGGTAAGCAATTTGCATTTTGTGCACATAGAATGTCTGTGATGCTATCACCAACAAAAAACACATTTTCTCTATTTATAGGTAACGTACTCTCCTCCAGTGCAAATAGCAGTGGAGTTGCAGATGGCTTATCTTCTGCAGTATCACATGAGCCAACTATTCTTTCAAAGTAAGAATCTAGTTTAAAATAGGCAACTTCTTGACGTAAATTAGTATTTTTCTTATTGCTCACTATTGCTAGGTAAATATTGTGGCTTTTGAGTGTCTGCAGCATTTTCTCTACTCCTTCGTTCAGAGTAATATTTTGTAACAGTGCATCATCTAGGTATTTTTGATATATCTGATTCGCTTTTTTCCACTGATCACCAAACAAATTGACCATGTAGCTCTTTCTTGATTCATGAGAATTTCTATCAGCAACTTTGTTGCTGCACCCCATTGAACTCAAGGTATGCTGAATGGCATTAGAAATATTATCTTGAGTGTCAACTAAGGTATTATCCCAATCGAATACTACTGCTAACGGGCTATTTTTCATTTTTATATTGTGACGTATTTTAAGTTAATAAGTAAATGATATTTTGATGAAAAAAGCATAAATGAGGTGCTCCTTGTGTCTTAACCATTTTTACATAATTAACTAATATACTGATTTTAGTATAAGCTTTTATTTAGTTGGGTATGACACAGCTTAAAGATACACAAGATATTGAGAAGAAATTCAAGGATGTCTTTGCTGGTGCTTTTCCAGAAGGTACGTCGCTGGAAGATAAAGTGAAGATTATCAATGATTTCCGCCAGGAACTTAAAGCTTACAAAAGGCAAGTAACCAAAGAAAATCCCGGGAAAAGGTTAAAAGATATTTCTGCAGCAGATAATTCTTCACTGGGAGATAAAATCAAGACTATTGCAAAATTAAATCGTAGTCTTAGAGATCGAATGAACCGTGCAGCTAAAAAAGTAGCTAAAGATTTTGAAAAGATCGTCGAATTGAATCGGGAACTTAAAGATGTTTTTCCAGAAAATTCTTCATTGGAAGATAAAGTAAAAATTATTGTTGAATTGCACCGGGAGCTTAAAGCTCAAAAAGGGCGTAAAGATGAAGTGAAGATTATTAAAAAATTGATTCATAATCTTGAAGGTCGAATGGATCGTGCAGCCAAAAAAATAGCTGAAGATTTTAAAAAGATTGCTGGATTTAAACAAAAATTCGAAGGAAAAGACGTTTTTACAAGTAAAAAAGTTGCAGAGTTTGAAAGTAATAAAAAATCTCAAACTACATTAGAAGGCAAAATTTCTGATCAAAATAAACAAGAAAAGATTTCTGTGCAAACAGACAAAATTCGTGACTCAGTTAGCGAAATAAATACTTCTGGAAGATCTGTTTCAGAAGATAGAAACTTTCAACAAGAAAAGATTTCTGTTCAAACAGATACAGTAACTAAGTTACAACCTTCAGTAAGCAAAGATCCTATAAAAGATAAACCGAGCGATAAAAAGCCTAAAATTTCGTTAAAACAAGTCTCAGTGGATAGGAATGCTACAGAAAAAAAATCTAATAATAAAAAATCTCAGTTGAGTGAAAAGAAAAATATAGCTCAACCGAAAGAAAATCAAAAAGAAGAAGGCTTTTTGGTACGTTTTCTGAAGAAAATATTCAAAAAACTTTTTGGTGAAGATAAAAAGAGTGTAGAGGATATAAAAGGAACTACTCAAAAAAGCACTTCAAATGATGAAGGGCAACAACAAAATAAGCTCCTTTCAAGTCAAGACCAAAGCGCAAGTGAAGGTTTAAAGCAAATTGATAATCCATTGGTAACTCCTGTCACGAAAGTAGAAAAAACAAAGACAGACCATGAAAGATAATTCGCCTTAGATTTCTTGCATAGTCTGGGGTCTAATTTGTCATCCTATGGCTTGACCATAGCTAAAAATCTGGATTCCAGCTTCACGCGCTAACTTAAATTATTTATAAAATTTGTTCCGGTAAACCTAATTTGGGTTAGCTATAGAAAGCAAAACAGACACAAATCAGGAAAAAAATTAATAGAATTCCTGTTTTTATAATAAAAATAATTTATTTTTAAATATTTTATATTGATTTTATCATTAAATCTCATATAATATTAATATATTAACTTTGATGGTGGTAAAGAAATGCATGGTAGTATAAGCGACGAAGTGGTGAAAAATTTAAACGAGTTAATTAACTCTTACCAAACAAATAAACTTAGAAAAGCATTTAATAACCTTAGCGCCAACCATAAAAATGAATATATAGAGCATGTTAAAGCAAAGCCTCAAGGCTCTAAAGCTATGTCCGGCATACTAAATGCACTAGACGAGAAAGAAGCACTTTCTATCTTTAATCAGTTACCTAAAGAGTTTGCTTTCAATACACTCGATTGTATTAATCCCACATCTACTTTATTTAAAACTCTATTTGGTGAATTAGATAAAAATCAATATATAGAGCATGTTAAAGCAAAGCCTCAAGGCTCTTCAGCTATGTCCGGCATACTAAATTCACTAAGGAAAGATAAAGGTGAAGGTGAAGCACTTTCAATCTTTAATCAGTTACCTCAAGAGTATAATGCACCCCATAAACTAGACCAAAAAAAAA
>NZ_JAIUJX010000007.1:0-52786 GCF_053891855.1 Wolbachia endosymbiont of Protocalliphora sialia | reverse complement strand
ATAGACGAAAACAAAACTTTTGGAATATCTGAACGCAACATAGCCACCACCTTAATTAATTAGATTATCAATTACATTTTAAGTATAGTATTCTATCTTTAAAACTTGTCAATCATTATTGTAGAAAATTTTCTAACCCAAAGTAGTTTTAGGCAAAAGTCTCTTAAGAAGGTCGGTACGGGATTTTTCTTTACCTTCAAATTCTGTTTTCATTATGAGTTTGCCTTAAATTCCTCCTTAAGAAAATTAGTATTAATCTAACAACGTATTTTACTAATAGCTTAAATAATATAGCCATTTTCAGTGCTCAAAACCAGGGACGGTGAGAACAATTTTTCTTGGAATCAGTTGGTCTACCATGTGTACCATACGAACTTTTTTATATGGTAATTTCACTGTAAGCTAAAACCAGCTATATTGGATCACTTTCGCTAAATCTACGTACGAACTGGTTTGCCTAATTTTGTTGTAATAATTTCAAGCTTTTATTTTTACAACCCTATTTTTACGCAACGCGTTCTCGTAAATATACGTACTATTTTTGTGTTTTTGGGGAAAGTAAATAATTAAATCCTTTACGACGCTAATTCGCAGTATGTTTCTAATGCTATTTTCACTGCTTCAAATATAATTGACATTATATTTAAAACATATTAGACTTAGTTATATAATAATAGAATTTATATATATGATATCTGTAGAAATTAATAATTTAAATCAAGGATGGCGTTGGCGTAAATAATTTTACATCAATTTTAGGCTTTGTTTGAATTGTAGTTTTTATAGGGTATCACGATGTTGTTTTCCGTCATTTTTAAAGCTTTCTATTATAAGAAGTATCTTTTAGCGTTTCTATCTGTCCTGTTTTTTACTGTTGCAGTTTATGCTAATCATAAAAATATTGGTATTATTGTACCTCTTGAACATGAAGCAATGACTCAGATTGTTAATGGAATTAAAGAATCGTTGCAAGACCAGAGTGTTAAAATTACAGTTAAAAATGCTCATGGGGATCCTAATGTTTTACTCACAATAATTAAGCAAATGCAGCAGCAAGACATACTCATGCCTATTGGTTCTTCTACCTCTCTAATGACTATTTCTCATATAAAAAATAAACCTATCGTTTGTGTAGCTGCAGCAATAAATAACAAAAATCATCCCTTGGTGACCGGGGTTAATGATGAAATATCGATAATAAAGTTAGTTGATAAACTACCATCGTTGTATGATATAACATTATTATATAGTAGTAGTGAAAAAGTAGCACCTGCAGTAAAAGAATTAAAATTATATGCAGAAAAAAATAATATTGTTCTCCATAAAATGATGATAAATAACTTGACTGATCTCCCGCTAGCGGTAAAAAATAGCCCTAAAAATACGCAAGCTTTTCT
This sequence comes from Wolbachia endosymbiont of Protocalliphora sialia, assembly GCF_053891855.1. Lineage (NCBI taxonomy): Bacteria > Pseudomonadati > Pseudomonadota > Alphaproteobacteria > Rickettsiales > Anaplasmataceae > Wolbachia > Wolbachia endosymbiont of Protocalliphora sialia. Next base: position 51,389 of record NZ_JAIUJX010000007.1, on the reverse strand, counting down.
AATCTTAAAGGATCATTTACTAGCAAGTGGCATAAATATCTTAAAACAAGAAGCGGATAATAGATCAATTCCTATAATTGCTTCAGATGAAGGGTCAGTAATTGACGGTGCAACTATAGCAATAGGAGTACGAGAAAAGGAAATTGGAGTTAATAGTGGATTAATTGCCAAAGATGTTTTAAACGGCATTCTCCCTAAAAATATTCCTTTTAAGCTTATGGATAGTTTAATGCTCTTTATTAATTCTAAATCATTTTCTAGACAAAAGATTCTAACTAAACTTGAAATATCTTCTTTACCATTTCAGCGTATAGAAATTGAGTAACAAATAATGGACATACTATTTATAGCGTTAGAACAGTCCTTTTTAATACTACCTCTTATTTTGGGGATGTATATAAGTTATGAAATTATGAAAATTACAGATTTAACTGTTGATGGTACTTATGTTTTAGGGGCCGGTATATTTGCCCGTACCATTGATTTTGGGCTATTTCCAGCATTAATATTTAGTATGCTTGCAGGTATGATAGTTGGAAGCATAGTTAGTTTTATGCAAAAAAATGACCGTATTGATAGTTTAATAGCCGGAATACTTGCAAGCTTTATGCTATATTCGGTTAATCTGCGAATACTTAGACGCCATAATATATCAATATTAGGAACGCCAACGATCTTATCATTATTTAATTTAGAAAATTGGTTGATTCCACTAACTATAATCAATTGTATTATCATTATATCACTAGTATTTTTACTAAATGGAAGGTTAGGATTATTACTTCGAGCATTTGGCTATAATAAAAATTTATTGGGTATTTTAGGGAAAAGACCGGAAGTTTATCGAACTATAGGTCTTGCATTAAGTAATGGATTCGCGGCTCTAACAGGTGCGCTTGCTGCTCAAGTAAATGGATTTGCGGATATTAATATGGGAATAGGACTTGCGCTTACTAGTGTTGGAGCTATTGTCATCGGATTACATATTTTTAGAGGTAATCCTCAGTATTTTCATATTTTTATGCAAGTAATTGCATGTTTTGTCGGAATATTTTTTTACTTTGTAAGCCTTAGCAGCATATTGCATATAGGAATTGATCCTGTAAATTTGAAGCTTGTTTTAGGGGTAATATTATTTATATCCTTGCAACGCAATAGGAATTATGGATAAAGAAAAAATATGGAATCTTATTTATATGCTAAAGAAATTGAGTTTAAAGTAACGAACCGTGATAAACCAATAATTTATGATACTACCCTTAATATTGACAAAGGTGAATTTGTAGTGTTACTTGGGGCCAATGGAAGCGGTAAATCTACCTTAGCTAAAATACTAGCCGGCTATCTTGCACCAACGAAAGGAGAAGTATTTTTAAATCAATTACCTATTGATAAAATCTTACCTATCCAAAAGGCTTTTATGGTTGTTACTTTAACCCAAAAAGCTGAAGATAGATTATTTACTGAATTAACTCTGGAAGAAAATATTCTTCTATGGGAAAGTAGGTTCCCAAAGAATGAGCGTTTTACAAGTAAAGAAGTAATTTCTAAAACCTATGCCCCTAAAAAATTTTTATCTCTTTTAAATCAACCGATAAATAATTTTTCTGGAGGAGAGAAACAAGCTATTTTATTAGCCCTTGCAATTAGTCATCCACCTCAAATTTTATTTCTGGATGAACATACAGCAAGTTTAGATCCGAAAGCTTCTAAAGAAATTATTGCGATAACAGCTAAAGTAATAGAAGAACATAACATCACTTCAGTAATGATAACTCATAATTTAGAGGATGCTGTAAATTATGGCAAAAGGATTATAGTATTGGATAATGGGCGAATAGTAATAGATAAAGTAAAATCTTTTAATTTTTACTTAAAAGAGTTAAAAGAAATTTTGAACTCTCTATAACAAAATTGATTTATTAGTAAGTATGGTTGTAGCTTTACTTTTGGAATATTCAAAAAAGCATACGCGTCAAGTTAAGGAAAAGTAGCTGATAAAAAGGGGCAAATGCTTTTAAGTAGAGTATCATCTCTTTGCATTTGATGGCGGTAAATAGGCACAATGTTGTTACTGGCAGGTGTAGCTAATTAAAAGTAGAAGCATCAATGTCAGTGAAGTTTAAAAAATACAAAAGTTAGAAAAATTATGCTTGCATTGGTTTTCTATCTACTATACATAATATTTCTATAAGCTGGGGAAAGCGTATTAAGTGAAGGTATTTTAAAACTTGAGCATGGTTATGGTAAGGCAGAAGTAAACAATCAAAAAAGCCAGAGAAGAGTAATAGTTTTAATGCGGTGGGCTAAGAATGGGGCTTTGTTATGGTGTTTGTCTATATAATATTTGGTGTACTTTTTATTGTTATCTTCTCTAATTTGTTAGACTCTTAATAAATGGAGTAGAATGTTAAAGGCTCCATAAGCTCAAATTAAGAAAAAATGACAGTGGGGCTAAGGTAAGTGATATTAGGTTAATAATTTAAGAGATTTTTTAGAGAAGTTATCTTGGCACTTATGGTTTTTGAGTATACGCTGGATTTAAAGAAGACTGAATATCTTCCACTTTCTCGAGCTGGGTATTGGGCTTTATAGCATTATACAGGGCAAAACCCATACAAACCAACCCAATAATCCCGCCAATTACCGCTATAACGTGTACTTTGGAATATTCAATCAGTAGATAAGATGCAACACAACTTACCAATAATACCGCACCAACAACACCAGCCAGGATTGCTTGTCTTTGCTGCGTTGTTTTTGTTGATGATTTCTCTTCCACAGCATCACATGGCTTTATTTCATTTGAAGGAAAGTCATTGGGTACATTGGACGTCTCTATTGGAGCATCTTGAGTCTTTTCGCTGGTTTCACATGTAGGCTGAGATATATTAATATTATCACTATTCTTATTGATATTTTTACATAGCTGAGTGTCAATTTCTGCAGCTTTATCAGCATTAGCGATCTCTTTTACCTCAACTTCTTCTGGAATATTAGAGTTCCTTGATTCCTCTATGACAGCTTCTTTTGCAGTAGTGGTATCTTTTCTATTTTTAACTTTCTGGTAATACCTCTCCATATTTTCTTCGGTGTTCTCATGATGTTTTTCTCCTTGTTACTTTTATAAACGTTACATCGCTAATCCATAAAATTTTTCTACCTGCTCACTCCACAGCATCGGTATTTCCCTCAAGTCAGCTAACTTTAAACCCCTTCGCTGTCTCCCATTTACTATATCTTCTTTAATCTTTGGTGCTAAATAATTCAACCTTAAAACTTGCTGTATTCGTCTTGTACCTATATTAATTTTGGCACTCAGTTCCTTCACACTTCTATATTTTCCTTCTTCTAGTTGACGTTTCCAGGAATGGGCTCTTACCACTGCTTTAAGTAACGCATTGTTTGTTTTTCCTTCTGGCTCTACTACTGTGCATTTGTTTCCTTTCTTTTTTAACCACATTGGTATAAATTCCACCTTATCCTCTAAACTCACCTCTATTCCATCTTCTTTTACCATTACTCCTTTTATTAACTTTTTTACTACTTCTTTCTGCTTTCCAAAACTTAAATTTTTCCATTCTTCCGCTTTTTCTCCCCATTTTTCATATAAATCTTCTGCTCTCTTTATTACCTCTTTTTCCACTTCTCCAGCAACTATTATTCGATTTATTGATTCACAATTCTTTCCCCTTAAGTGATTATTACATATGTAGTATCGATACCTTTTATTCTCTTTTTTTGAGTACGTTAGCGTCATATTTACATCACAGCTCTTGCACTTAATTATTCCCTTTAACAGTGCTTCCTCATATTTTGCTTTTCTATATGGTTGATTCCTTATTAATTCTTGTGCTTTTTTCCACTTTTCCTCTTCTATTATTGCTTCATGCTTTCCTTCATACTCTTTCTCATAATGCCTGATTTTTCCCATATATATTGGATTTGTTATTATTCTCCTTACTGTGGACTTTTTAAAGATATCTGCTTTCGTTCTGTAACCTTGACTATTCAATTCCCTTGCCAGTTCTGCCATTGACTTCAGCTCCAAATATCTTCTAACAAACTCCTAAGAACCTTTTTCATCTATCGGCTCCTCTTTCATTAGTATATAACCAAATTCCTTTGCTTTTTTAAGCAAATTTTTGACTACTCTCTCTTTGTAAAGTGTTTCATAATAGTTCATTCCTTTCTCTACATATTCTTGTCCATATTTCAACATTTGATAAAAGATACATGCTAATTTCCTTGCTGTCGCAGTTATTGCTTTTGGTGCTCCTAGCCTTTTTTTCAGCCTTCTACTATATGCACCTATTGCACTTTTGCTTCTCAACACACAATGGGCAGCCATTCGAAATGCATTCGCAGCGCGGTTAATAACTTTACGAGTTCCTGTTCCAACAATTTTTCCTCCTGTAATTTTATTAGCAGGGCTTAATCCAAGCCAGGAAGAAAAATGTTTTTCTGTTGGCCATTTATTATGATTTATACCTGTTTCCGAAATGATAGTTTGTACACTTAATACATCAAATCCCGGGACTTTAGTAAAATCTATCCCGGTTATTCGATTTAAATCCTCATCCGCAGCAAAATCTGGACCATTCTTCTGCTTCCGCTTTCGTATTTTATTCAACATCCTGTTCTCATTTGACTTTGCCTCAAATGTTTTATAGTAACTCTCTATACTTTTATCACATTCCGTTATTTGCTCTTGAAAAAAAGTATATGCTGCATATTCTTGTTTTAGTGCAAACAAGTGTTCTTCTCTATAGTCTTCTGTTAATGCTTTTGCTATAGTAGGCTTGTCATTCTTCATGTTTGAATTTCTAAATTCAGCTAGTTTTTGGGGGTCTTTCTCTCCTTCAATTATTGCTTTAATAATTTTCATGCCTGTTAAACCGTTGATATCACTAATAACCTTATGCAATTGAATATTCATTTGAATTAGCGCTTTTTGCATACGTTGAGTATGTTTAGCTGCATTTTCAATTAGATTAGCACGTTGTCTAACGTAACTACGCAATACACACATTTGATTATCCGGTCTAAATGATCCTTGAAGCAGTCCATAGCTGTGCAATTGTTGCAGCCATTGACAATCCTGAACATCAGACTTTCTACCAGGCACATTTTTGACATGTCGCGCATTTACTAGTTTTACCTCAAATTTATATGATTCTAATATTTGAAATAAGGGAATCCAATATACTCCAGTTGACTCCATGGCCACAGTTCTAACCTGACACTTTTTTAACCACTTTGCTAAGTTGTGTAGATCTACTGTAAAGCACCCAAATTTTTGGATACGTTGTTCATCTCTTCCTTCAGGTACACATATATAATGTACAGTCGAGCCAATATCAATCCCTGATGCGTCAGGGTTTATTATTTTTAATTTACTTTTTGCTTCTGCCATATAAAATTCCTCCTATACTATTATGATAAGAAGCACTTCAGCTTGGGACGGTTAGGTTATACAATCTTCTAAACGAGGTAGTCCAGAAAGAACTCCATCAATGGCTTTACCGTTTCCCCCAAAACCATGCTTTCAAACGGGCATTTATAGCACCATTGATTGTTTCGGTTATAGCTGCAGAAGCGCTTCTTCGTAAAACTATATCCAAAAAACATAAAGTAAAGAGAAAGAGTTTCTTTTTGGTTTTACAGATTTCGTCTGTTCAGGCTTTCAATGTTGAATTGATGAACAATACGCTAGATTATGAAAAGTTTAAATTTTATCTTCAGCAGGATTTTTTATATTTAGTGGACTGTACTCGTGCTTTATTGATTATTGCAGCTAAAGTTCATGACATTGAAATAATGAGCAGCTTAATAAATGTGGCAAGAGGAACATTTGATGTTCGGAGGCAATATAAAGAACATTTTGGAGATTGTGATTTATCTGATAATCACAAAAAATCAAGAGCCTGTTCTGCCTTTACTGACTTTTTCATGCGCGCTGCATATCACAGTTCTGTTGCTGAAGCTTTATCAGCATCTTACCCTTGCTTTAACATATACCAAATCATTCTACATAATATGATGAGTGAGGTAACACCTGATGAGGTTAAAAATAGCAAGTACGAAGGATGGATCAATATTTACAATAGCAAAGCAATGAATGCTGCAATTGATGAGTTTACTAATGTTATGAATAAATTTTATAAGAAAGCTGGCGATTGTGAAAAAAGAAGGATGCATGAGTTTTTTAAGAGAGGTTTAGAGCTAGAAATATTGTTTTGGGATGAGATGTATTCTCTAGCATAGTCTGTAGTATTAACACTAAATTATATTCTAGTTTATGTGATGTTCAGTGGTATAATTAAGAGCTATTATGGGTCAAATCTTTTAAAGGATATTATTGAGCATCCTTTTAATGTTGAATTAGCAAATAATACTTTAAACATAGAAAACTTCAAATTTTATATACAACAAGATGCATTCTTTTTAGCTGATTATGTTCGTACTGTTTTAATGATTGCATCAAAAATGGAGAGTTGTAATAACATTGTTCCATTGATTGGGGTGGCTAAAGGAGGAATAGAGATTATGAGAGTGTTATACGACCACTACTTTACTGTATACTCCATAAATCGTGGAGAAAAGTCGCTTGAGTGTTTCAATTTTACTAACTTTCTTTTGTCTACTTCATATAGCGATGTTTATGAAGCTGTAACAGTTCTTTACTCTTGCCATTTCATATATAAAATTGTTGTTGATAATATGAGAAATAAAATTAAAAAAAATAATAGGTATAAGGATTGGCTTGATTTTTTTGGCAGTAGCTTGATGGAATCTGGATGTGTTGCTTTGGAAGATATTGTTGACGAATATTGTAACAAAGTAGGAGAAAGTGAAAGAACCAGAATGCTAGAATTATTTAAAATAACTGCACAATTTGAGTTAGGCTTTTGGAATAGCGCATATAATTTTTCAAAATTTGATCAAGATTTTAAGAAATATTGACAATTTTAAGCTAATTTGTATGCTTGGTACGTATTTTTGAAGATGATATGAAAAGTAAAGAACATGATTTTCATTTAGTAGATCCAAGTCCCTGGCCAATTGCTATATCAGCAGCAATTCTTGTTCTTGCACTTGGATTAGTTGGTACACTCCATAAACAAATTTCTGGAATATTTGGTTTAGTTTTGGGAATCTCTGCGGTATCAGGGGTGCTGTTTTATTGGTGGAGAGATGTAATAAGAGAAGCAATTTATGATAAATGCCATACTGCCATTGTAAAACATGGACTCAAGCTTGCAATGTACTTATTTATCCTCTCGGAAGTTGTGTTTTTTATAGCGTTCTTTTGTTCATTCTTTAAAGCCTGGCTTGATCCGGTTTTTTTATTTGAAGCGTTTTCTCCTACAAAAAAAGTTGAATGGCCCCCTGAAGGGATTTTACCACCGGATCCGTGGTCATTACCATTCATGAATACATTAATATTATTACTTTCTGGTACAACGATTACTTCAGCACATCATTTTTTACTTGAAAATGATCAAAAGAGCATGATTAAAATGCTGTCTATAACTATATTGCTTGGGATGTTCTTTATAATAGTGCAAGCAATTGAGTATTATGAAGCAAGTTTTTCTCTACAAGAAGCGGGAGAGAAACTTATCTATACATCCAACTTTTACATGATTACTGGTTTTCATTGTGTACATGTTATAATAGGGATAATATTCTTGTCAGTATGTTTATTTAGAGCTCGAAAAAATCAGATTACACCTCAAGATCATTTATGTTTTGAGTTTGCTTCTTGGTATTGGCACTTCGTTGATGTAGTTTGGATATTTTTATTTTTGTTTGTTTATTGGCTCAGCATTTATTAAGTGATTAAGATAATAGGTCTAGATCCAGGAATAAGCAAAACTGGTTGGGCAATTATCAATCTGGAAGAAAAAAATAGTATTGAATTTTTGGGTGGTGGTGCCATATCAACTGATAGTAAGTTGGGTACAGGTAAGCGTTTACATATAATTTTTGAAGAATTAAAGAAAGTAATTTCTCTATACTCTCCAAATGAAGCTGCAGTAGAGAAAATTTTTGTTAATAAGAACCCAAAATCTTCGCTAACTTTAGGATATGCAAGAGCGATTGCAATTTTAGTATTACAAATGACGGATTTACCCATGAATGAATATGATGCAAACTATATAAAAAAGAGCATTACTGGAAATGGTCATGCTGATAAGGGTCAGATTATATTTATGGTAAAGCAAATAGTTAAAAGCTCAAATATAAAATGTCACCATACTGCTGATGCTCTTGCTACAGCAATTTGTCATGCTTATACGAGAAATTCTTGTTTTATTGAATAGTTTTACATGAATTCAGTTAAAAAAACTATTTGATGGTATTTATCTTATCTAACGTTCGTTGCAGAATAATACATGCAGCAATTTTATCATCTATTTTTTTTGATTTTGTGATTGATATTCCAGTAATTTTTAGTGCGTGAGTTGCAAGAGATGTTGATAGACTTTCGTCTTGTAGGTATATGTGTACTTTACATTTTTTTATTATTTTATTTGCAAACTGGATTATTGCTTTACACCATTCAGTCTCTTGGTCATCTATTTTGAATGGTAGTCCTATTACCATTGATCCAGCTTCATTTTCTTTAAGTACTCTATGTAGATAACCTAAATCTTTGCTCATATTTCTTCTATAATATATACTATGAGCTGTAGCTATAAGCTGTGTTTTATCACTAAATGCTACGCCTATTCGTTTTTCTCCCATATCAAGGCACATTATACGTTTATCTCTTGGAATAGACTTTAGAAATTCATCTGGATTTCTATATAGCATCTATTAGATTTCCTTTAAAACCAAGAATAAACAAATAAGTTGTAGTGTGATATAGAACTGTAAGAACGTTCTGTAAGGCAAGGTGTCATTCGAGTAGCTGACACTGGAATCCAGGCTATTTTATCATAGACGTTGTTTTTGACATATATTCCTAAAATCCCCTGCCAATTGTATGGTCTGCAAGCACTTTTATACCTGGATCCCAGTGCTCGACACTGGGATGACAAGAGGAGGAGTGTTTGGATGTTGGTGAGGATTACTTGAATGACGGGAAAGAGAATACTGGACGACAACTGAATTGCCTTGAAAACATAACTTTTGTACAATTGTATTTTTGTGACAGTAAGGTATGTACAGTCTACTGACATGATAGGCATTCATCATAATTAATATCTGTTTTTTGCTGCAGTATTTCGCTTTTTTTGAATATATCATGAGAAATCTTGTCAGCTCTCTGCATTGATTGTGACCTGCAGTAGTATAAGCTCTTTAATCCTTTTTTCCAAGCAAGCATATGTATTTTATGTAAGTAACGTTTATGCACATTGGCAGGTAAGAACAGATTTACTGATTGAGATTGACAAATATAAGAAGTTCTATCACTTGCATGTTCTATGATCCATTGTTGATCAAGTTCGTATGCTGTTTTAAATGTCAGTTTTTCATGCTTGCTAAGAAAATCTAAATGCTGAACAGAACCCTCATTTGTTGAAATTGAGGACCATGTTTCATCATTGTCTTGATTTTTTTCTGCTAGTAGTTTTTGCAAGAATTTATTTCGTACTACAAATGAACCTGTCAATGTCTTCTGTATAAATACGTTTGCTGCATATGGCTCTATTCCAGGGGAAGTGTTGCCTGCGATAATCGAAATTGAGGCAGTTGGAGCAATAGCGAGCTTATGTGTGAACCTTTCCATTAGATCGATTTCTTTAGCGTCAAGACATGGCCCTTTTTCTTCTGCTAATTTTTTAGAAACTACATCTGCTTGCTCGCGCAAATGCTTAAATACTTTTTTATTCCATTGTTGGGCTGTTACTGATTCAAAAGGAACCATTTTACTTTGTAAAAATGAATGAAAACCCATCACGCCAAGACCGATACTACGCTCTCTTATTGCGGAATATTTTGCTCGCTGTATTTCATTTGGTGCTTGGTTTATGAAATCCTCTAATACATTATCAAGAAAACGCATTATATCTTCTATGAAAAGCTCATTATCTTTCCATTCTTCGTAGTATTCAAGATTTACGGATGATAAACAACATACAGCAGTGCGTGACTTGTTCAGGTGATCGTAACCTGTAGTTAAAGTTATTTCACTGCATAGGTTTGACATTTTGATATCTAAATTGAGCTTTTTGTAAGGTTCTGGTTTATTGTTATTTGTTGCATTAAGAAAGATAATATAAGGTTCTCCAGTTTCAATTCTTGCTGTTAATATTTTAATCCATATATCCCGTGCTTTTACTGTTGAAATAACTTTATTGTTATGAGGGCTTATTAAATTCCATTCTTGATCATCTTCAACAGCTTTCATAAACTTATCTGTTACTATTACAGCATGATGTATATTTAATGCTTTGCGATTTGGGTCACCACCAGTTGGCTTACGTAAATCTAGAAACTCTTCTATTTCTGGATGCCATACAGGAAGATAAACTGCTGAGCTTCCTCTTCTTAAGGATCCTTGGCTGATTGCAAGCGTCAGAGCATTTTGTACTACGATAAATGGCACAATTCCTGATGTTTTACCGCTACCTTTGACACTTTCACCAATTGAACGTAAATTTCCCCAATAACTACCTATTCCACCACCACGTGCAGCGAGCCAAACATTTTCATTCCATAGATCAACTATTCCCTTCAAGCTATCTTCAGTTTCATTAAGAAAGCAGGAAATAGGCAATCCTCTTTTGGTACCGCCGTTACTAAGTATTGGTGTTGAAGGCATGAACCACAAGTTGCTCATGTAATCATAAAGACGTTGTGCATGTTTTCTATCATCAGAATAGTAATTAGCAATACGTATAAAGAGATCTTGATAACTTTCATTTTCTATTAAATACCTATCCAATAGAACTGCTTTTCCAAAATCGGTTAATTTACTATCTTTTGCGTAATTAATAGTAATGTAATTCATAAGGCTCCTTTTATGATAATATAGAAATTTATTTGAGTGATTTCTCGATTAAGTTGTTAAATTTTTTTGTGGATACTGTAATGCAAACAAGATACCATCAACTTGGCTGCCATATATTTTACAGTAACTCATTTGACTTATTTGCATATTTGTTTCTTTTGCAACATGCTGAATATAATCTTCTGAGTGACGAAAATAATCTCCTTTGTTTACAAAGTCAATACCTTTACTTTCCTTTCTTCTTACTAAACATACAATAATCCCTTTTTTGTTTGTCAATCCTTTTGCTAGTTCCAATTCTGCTAGAAAATCATGTAGATAGTGTAGCACTTCAGCAAAGATAATTACATCATATTGCTGATTCTTCTCTTGTTTAAGAAATTCTTTCATTTCTGTATGTATTAACTCATCGTAAACAGGTTTACCTTTTATAAGGCATCCTCTTGCAATATTGAGCATTCTATTTGAGATGTCAACTCCTGTTATGCGACTTCTAATATTACTTATTTTTAGGAAGTGACCACATATTCCAGTACCGCAACCAAGGTCGAGTATATTCAGTTCAGAAGTGGAGTTGTTAAAGACTTTTGTAATTATCATGTGTATGAGTTCATGCCCTCTGTATTGTTTGGCAATTAGCCAATGCTCAACAAAATATTCACCTGTGTAATCAAAATATTGCTTTATGAGATTTTTAGGCAATTCTACGATATCTGATGTGTTTGTTATTTTTTTTAAGTAGTAAGAAGCTTCTTTGTGACTACTATCTAATTTTAACGTCTTTGTTAAATAATTATAAGCTTTATTAGTATTTCCTACTGTAAAATGACATCTTCCAATATTATACCAGATTATAGGTAAATTGGGGTAGAATATGCTAATTAACCAAAATCTTAACTTTGCATCTGATATATTACCTTTATAGAAGTGATATAACCCGATTTCAATGTTGGTATTTAACAGGTTTTTAGATTTTTCAAGAAGCACTATAGTTTCTTTATGGAGAGTATTGTATTTATCCATAATGAAATTTTTTACTTTTTTAATGTTTAATAAGCCAGTAAGCTTAGATATAAAATTTAAAGCAAAGTTTTTTATAAGAGATAGATTACTTTTCATACATTAGAAATACTCCAAATGTTCATTGTCATTTTTAGGTAACTAATTTTAACACATTTTATCTTACAAAATATCTTTTTCATTAATTTTTCTGTACATATCAATTTATAGAATATTTCTCAGATTTTACTGTTTAAGATTGTTGATAATAATAGGTAAATGTTTTGTATAAAAAGGCGTTGACATATGATTTATCAGATTGTAACATATAAAAGATTAGTTTTTAGATGTTTGAAAAGTTTTATGGTAGAGATTATTTAATCTCAATTCAATTGTAAGTTAATATTTAACTCTGCATATTCTACATATAGTCAGATAAATAAATTATTAAGAGCACTTGATGGATGCCTTGGCGTTAAGAGGCGATGAAGGACGTGGCAGGCTGCGATAAGCTGTGGGAAATTGTCAACAAATTTTGATCCGCAGATTTCCGAATGGGGAAACCCAACTAGCTTAGCTAGTTATTATATACTAAGTATATAAAGCAAACTTGGTGAACTGAAATATCTAAGTAGCCAAAGGAAAAGAAATCAACCGAGATTCTGTTAGTAGTGACGAGCGAAAGCGGAAAAGGCTAGTGGTTTAAAAATAAGAATTAGAATACTCTGGAAATGGTAACCATAGAAGGTGATAGTCCTGTATAAATAGAAAGTTTTTAAATCCTTGAGTAGAGCGGGGCACGTGAAATCCTGTTTGAATATGGGGGGACCATCCTCCAAGCCTAAATACTCCTTAACGACCGATAGTGAACAAGTACCGTGAGGGAAAGGTGAAAAGAACCCCGGGAGGGGAGTGAAATAGAATCTGAAATTAAGTGCTTACAAACAGTTGGAGCTCTATATCAATTTATTGATATTTAGAGTGACAGCGTACCTTTTGCATAATGGGTCAGCGAGTTAATCTATGAAGCAAGCTTAAGCCGTTAGGTGTAGGCGTAGCGAAAGCAAGTCTGAATAGGGCGTTTAGTTTTATGGATTAGACCCGAAACCAAGTGATCTAGTCATGACCAGATTGAAGGTATGGTAAAACATACTGAAGGATCGAACCAGTTAATGTTGCAACATTATTGGATGAGTTGTGATTAGGGGTGAAAGGCCAATCAAACTTGGAAATAGCTGGTTCTCCGCGAAATCTATTTAGGTAGAGCGTTGTATTTATGTTGTTGGGGGTAGAGCACTGGATAGACTAGGGGGATTCATCATCTTACCAAATCTAACCAAACTCCGAATACCAATAATTAATTATACAGCAGACACACTATGGGTGCTAAGTCCGTGGTGGAAAGGGAAACAGCCCAGATCACTATCTAAGGTCCCAAAATTACAGCTAAGTGGGAAAGGAAGTAGAAAAACCATTACAGCTAGGAGGTTGGCTTGGAAGCAGCCATCCTTTAAAGAAAGCGTAACAGCTCACTTGTCTAAATAAGTTTTTCTGCGCCGAAAATGTACCGGGGCTAAAGCTGTATACCGAAGATGTGGGTGCTTATTGATTTCGATTAGTAGGCGCGGTAGCGGAGCGTTCCGTAAGTCTGTGAAGGTGGTTTGTGAAAACTGCTGGAGATATCGGAAGTGAGAATGCTGACATAAGTAGCGTAAAAGAGTGTGAAAAACACTCTCACCAAAAATCTAAGGGTTCCTACGTTAAGTTAATCTGCGTAGGGTTAGTCGGTTCCTAAGGCGAGTCCGTAAAGGAGTAGTCGATGGCAATTAGGTTAATATTCCTAAACCTCTTAAGTGTGACGGGTTTTGTATTTGTATAGGTCTTATTGGATTGATCTATGCTTAAAAGAAGCTCCAGGAAATAGCACTTATATTTATGAGGCCGTACCGTAAACCGACACTGGTGGATGAGTAGAGTATACTAAGGTGTTGAAAGAATGATGTTGAAGGAACTCGGCAAATTATACCTGTAACTTCGGAAGAAGGGTAACCTGCTTTTAGGCAACTATGAGTAGGTGGCACAAAATAGGGAGTAGCGACTGTTTACTAAAAACACAGGACTCTGCAAACACGTAAGTGGAAGTATAGGGTCTGACGCCTGCCCGGTGCTGGAAGGTTAATAGGAAGAGTGCAAGCTCTGAATTGAAGCCCCAGTAAACGGCGGCCGTAACACTGACGGTCCTAAGGTAGCGAAATTCCTTGTCGGGTAAGTTCCGACCCGCACGAATGGCGTAACGATTTCTCCACTGTCTCCAACATCATTTCAGCGAAATTGAATTCCCCGTGCAGATGCGGGGTACCCGCGGTTAGACGAAGAGACCCCGTGCACCTTTACTATAACTTTACATTGCTATTAAAAATGTGATGTGCAGGATAGGTGGGAGACTTTGAAGTTATGGCGCTAGCTGTAATGGAGTCGACCTTGAGATACCACCTTTTACATTTTTAATATCTAACTATGTTTCATTATCTGAAACTAGGACATTGTATGGTGGGTAGTTTGACTGGGGCGGTCGCCTCCTAAAAAGTAACGGAGGCGTGCGAAGGTAAGCTAGAGCTGGTCGGAAATCAGCTTGATAGTACAATGGCATAAGCTTGCCTGACTGCGAGGCTGACAAGCCAAGCAGAGACGAAAGTCGGTCATAGTGATCCGGTAATTCTGTATGGAAGGGTTATCGCTCAACGGATAAAAGGTACGCCGGGGATAACAGGCTGATGGTGTTCGAGAGTTCATATCGACGACACCGTTTGGCACCTCGATGTCGACTCATCACATCCTGGGGCTGGAGAAGGTCCCAAGGGTTCGGCTGTTCGCCGATTAAAGTGATACGTGAGTTGGGTTTAGAACGTCGTGAGACAGTTCGGTTTCTATCTGCCGTGGGTGAAGGAAATTTGAGAAGATCTGACTCTAGTACGAGAGGACCGAGATGGATATACCTCTGGTGTACCAGCTGTTATGCCAATAGCATCGCTGGGTAGCTATGTATAGATGGGATAATTGCTGAAAGCATATAAGCAAGAAACCCTCTTCAAAAAGATTTCCCAATTAAGGCCGTGGGAGACTACCACGTTGATAGGCTAGGTGTAGAAGCATGGTAACATGTGAAGCTAACTGGTACTAATAGCCTGATTGATTTATTTGCTTTCTATATGTGCATATGCAGTGTTAAATATTAAATTAAAATTTGTTAAGTCAGAAATTTTTGTTGACTTGGTGGCTATAGCAAAAATGAACCACCCGATCTCATTTCGAACTCGGAAGTGAAACTTTTTAGCGCTGATGATACTTAAAAAGGGAAAGTAGGTCGTTGCCAAGTTTATAAAAATTTCTTTTTATTTATATCTGTTCAGTAGAGCGATGAAACAAGGTAAACATAGAGTAGCTGTGAGGTAATATAACTGATCTTTTACAACTCTGCGAAAACTTTAAAATAAAAGTAGAATTTGTTACCTATTTGCAAACGAGGAGGAGAGATAGCAGTATTTAATAAATCATTAAAATAAGCTTGGTTAGTGCTCAAGCAATACTGAAAGTTTTAAAGGGAAAGAAGATTTTAAAAGACAGTGTATGTTGCAATCGTAATAGTCGCTGACAGATATGCAGCGTACAATTATTTTGCTGATAAAAAAGGTAAATTTATTGGATACCCTTAGCAAGGTACTTTGAAACATAGTTGAACTATTGAAGTTAAAATTCTGGGCTGTTACTTAAAAAACGCATTCACTGAATTATTTGTGCTAAAAAAAAGCTTTATTAAAAAGTGAAAGAGATGTTTTAACAGAAGTGTAAGAAAGTTGCAAAACGTATAAGGTATTACTTAAAGCTACCTATCTGAAGCAACTGGAGCTTCTCAAGTTGCGAAAAATATTTTAAAATCCGAAAGAATGATGTGAAATTTTTAAGTAAATCAGAAAGTATTCCACTACCATACTGAACAGCAAATTAGGCATTATATCGCTTACTGTAAAAGCTCATATTTTACGTAATCAGAGCGAGGAACTTGAAAGGATAATTTCATTATACTTAACATGAAAACAAAGAGAACTGTACAATTCCCTGCCTATCGTTTCTTGAACCACTCCCCTGAACGGGTACTTTTACTTTTATCAAACTATTCTCTTATTGTAATAAGTTGCTTCTATATTCAAATTTAGCAATTTCCCTCTAGGATTATCCTTATTTTGTTCTAAATATAGGCTTTGTTCAAATGCCATTCCCCATTGTGTGCGATAGCTAGACTCTCTATATTTATAAAAACTCTCCTTAGCATTATTTGTATCGAGCTTTTTATCTTGTTTTCTTATACTCTCTACCATCAAGCACCCACATCTATTAATTTATTTTTAAAAACTTTACTTATCTTATCATAAAAAATATAGCTGTAAATACTTTAGTGAAAATTTCTTCTTATTTTATCTTTCTTTAAGCAAATATTGAGGTCTTTTTGTAAATTTTTATAGCCTGCTTGCATAATGTTTTTATGGGTTAGTATTATGTAATAGCATCCTACATTACTTATATTAGAAATGCTAACTTTAGCTAGCATTCGTAATTGCCTTTTTATTTTATTTCTTTTTGCTGCTTTTCCGACTTTTTTACTGATAGCCAGACCTACTCTAATAACATGAATATACTTTTCAGGTTCTCTTTCTTTTATAGCATATAGTGATATATATACCCCTCGATAAAAAAGACTGTCAGGTGCTAATCTATTTTTAAAGGCAAAGGAAAACTCTTTTTTTTTATACTTACTATGCGCATAATTTGTTACACCCTAATGAACGGCGCCTATTAAGGATTTTTCTTCCAGCTTTTGTTGACATACGTGAACGAAATCCGTGTCTACGCTTTCTTATCAAATTTTTTGCTTGTAATGTTCTTTTCATTGTTTTTATATTAATATGACTATTTATTTTAAATTATTTTGCTCTATTGTCAAATAATGGTCAACTTCTATAGCATTCTTATTGAATAAAATTTGATATATGGAAAAATGAATTTAATTATAGGCGTACCTGTTTTACTAATCCTTTTATTTTGTTTGAGTAGGTTTCAAGCAGTAAGTAAAGTTAAGTCTTATATATATTTGAGTTGTATTTGGATGTTAGCTTGTTTGTTAGCACTCTATGGTGGTTATTTTATAATTTCTATTTCTATAGCGTTACTTTTTTTTATGCTGATTTTTATCTTTAAAGATAAAAGAAATAAGATGGTAAAATTTTTGTTATTTATGGCTTTAACCATATCACTTTTTATCACTTTATTTATAATGCTATCTATTTTTATTCAGTCCATTTCTTTTTTTAACAAAGTCGCTATTTCAGAATTCTTATTTTGCTTAAAATGGAAGCATAATGTAGCTATTATTGGTGAAGGAGAGGTGGGGTGTTTTGGTATAGCGCCACTTTTAGTGGGGACATTACTTATAACTATTGTAGCAATGTTAGTTGCGGTGCCGCTTGGTTTATTTTCTGCAATATATATTAGTGAGTATGCGAGTGAAAAAGTGCGTTATGTTATTAATACAGCCTTACAGGTTTTGTCTGCTATTCCTACTGTTGTATATGGATACTTCTCAGTTGTATTTTTGTCTTTTTTTATAAAGCAGGTAGCGAATTTTTTTAATCTAAGTATACACTCAGAAAGTGCTTTGATTGCTGGTTTATCGATTGGAATAATGATTCTTCCTTTTATTATTTCTTTGCTTGAAGATGCTATAAGATCTGTTCCAAAAAGTTTACGTTATGGTTTTATGGCGCTTGGCGCAACACCAGCGGAAACTATATGGCATATAACAATACCTTATGCAATTCCTACAATTTTAAGTGCAGTTTTATTATCAATTTCAAGGGTGATAGGTGAAACAATGATTGTACTAATGGCTGTGGGAATCAATGCAAATTTGACCTTTAATCCTCTCAATTCAGTTACTACTATCACTGTACAAATTGCTACATTACTTACCGGAGATCAGGATTTCAATAGTGTGCAAACTCTTGCTGCTTATGCGCTTAGTTTGGTGCTGTTTGTTATTACTTGGCTATTGAATGCATTTGCATTGTTTATAATGAAACGTAACTAGTAAGTGTTTTAATATTGCAAAGTTTCTGTTAATAATATAAGATTTATTTTCTTTAGAAGTTCTTTTATAGAATTGTAGTGTTAGGTGATGAAAGAGATGAGTACAGGTAAAGTAGTTAAAATAACTCAAGCAGTTGTTGATTTAAAATTTGAAGGCGAGTTACCTAAGATATTTAATGCTTTAAAAAGCAAACTAAAATGTAAGGGCAAGGAGCTAGTTTTAGAGATTTCACAACATATAGGTGACAATATAGTTCGTTGCATTGCTATGGATAGCACAGATGGTATGTCAAGAGGTGATGAGTTTGTTGATACAGGTGCACCAATATCAGTTCCGGTTGGACGCTCAACTTTAGGAAGGATTTTTAATGTTGTAGGAGAGCTTATAGATGAGTGTGGTCCTTTAAAAGGAAAGTATAATTTAGAACCTATACATAGATCACCTCCAAGTTTTACCGAGCAGAAGATACAGGAAGAAGTTTTAGTTACAGGAATAAAGGTTATAGATCTTCTTGCTCCTTATCTTAAAGGAGGAAAAATTGGCTTATTTGGTGGAGCTGGTGTTGGTAAAACAGTTCTGATAATGGAGCTGATTAACAACATAGCAAAAGCTCATAAAGGATTTTCTGTGTTTGCCGGAGTAGGAGAGAGAACGCGTGAAGGTAATGATCTTTATAACGAGATGATTACTTCGAATGTAATAGATATAAATGAGCACGAAAAATCTCAAGCCGTTTTGCTTTATGGTCAAATGAATGAACCTCCTGGAGCAAGAGCTAGGGTTGCTTTAACAGCACTAACTATGGCAGAGTATTTTCGTGATCATGAAAATCAAGATGTTCTATTTTTTGTAGATAATATCTTCCGTTTTACTCAAGCTGGCTCTGAAATTTCTGCTTTGCTTGGAAGAATACCGTCGGCTGTTGGTTATCAGCCAACTCTTGCGACTGATATGGGCGCTATGCAAGAGAGAATAGCCTCAACTACTGCTGGTTCTATTACTTCTGTACAGGCTATATATGTTCCTGCAGACGATTTGACCGATCCAGCTCCAGCAACGACATTCTCTCATCTTGATGCAACCACAGTGTTGTCAAGGCAGATAGCTGAAATGGGTATATACCCTGCTGTTGATCCACTTGACTCAACTTCTCAGTCTTTATCTGCTGAAATCATTGGTGAAGAACATTATAATGTGGCTTCTGAGGTGAAACGTATATTGCAAACTTATAAGTCGCTGCAAGATATTATCGCAATACTTGGTATGGATGAACTATCTGATGAAGATAAAATTATTGTTGATAGAGCTCGTAAAATTCAGAAGTTTCTTTCTCAACCTTTTCATGTTGCGGAGGTATTTACTGGCATGTCTGGCAAATTTGTTTCACTTTCTGATACTATTTCTAGTTTTAAAGGAATTATTGAAGGTAAATATGATCATCTGCCAGAAGCTGCTTTTTATATGGTGGGAAGTATAAGTGAAGCAATAGAAAAGGCTGAATCAATAAAAGCTGAAGTTGGAGCCGGACATTAAAGATTATGAACACTTTTAAGGTGCAATTTTTTTCTCCTGATAATCGAATTTCATTCGATGAAGTAGTTTCTCTTTCAGTGAACGGGCTTAAAGGGGAATTGATGATTTTAGCCTACCATTCCCCTTATTTAATTTATTTATTGCCTAGTATAATTACTGTTCAAATGAGTAACCAGATAAAGGAGAAAGTTGTAATTGACAATGGTGTATTAGAGGTTATAAATAATGATTGTAGCATTCTAACAAATCAAATTCAGGTTTTTGATCATTTGACTCATGATGAGGAATCATTAAAAAATAAGAGAGTTGGTATATATTTAAGTTATCTTGATGTCAAATCTCTTTAGGGGCTCTTTTTGTGTTCAAGAAATGAGTTTACTCTTGTCATTTCCACGTTTGTTGTTCAGGTAGTTGACACACAACTGTACGAACATTATGGTTCAGGGAAGATGTCATTCCAGTATCTTCTTTCTTGTTATCCCAGTGCGTGACACTGGGATCCAGATATAAAAAGTATTTGCAAATCATGCAGTAAACAATAGTTCTTAAGAACATATGTCAAAAACAATGTCCAAAAACTAGATCCCAGTGTCACGCACTGGAGTGACAAGAGTTGGGTGACAAGAAGAAGCACTGGTTTCACATACATCTGAACAGTATTAAACACTTGCAAGCTGACTTTGGCTACACACCTTTGAGGGACTGCTGATTAAGTCTAGAAGTGAATTACAGTGATCGCTATGAAATGCGCTATCAAGGCTTAAAGACCTAGATTTTTTTTCTGAATCATCAATTTTCTCTGTAAGCTGGTAAAACATTTTTGAATTATTATCAAAAACTTCCTTTTTATTAACAAGTACTTGATCAATTGCTGGACTTAACAGTTCTACTTGGCTATTTAAGTATTGCACTGTACCGTTTAGCTCTTTTCTTTCTCTAGTTATTCTTTCAATTTCCAGAGCTTTATTTCCAATTATTTCTGTCAAGTGCTCATTACATTCTTCCAATTCTTTAATCTTTGACTTCAGTAATTGATTCTCTTTTGTTTCTTCTCTCTTCTGCGACAACTGTTGCTTATACTTCTTAATTTGCTCATCTTTAAGCTCTACCTCGTTCTTTAACTCTTCATATTCCTGCTTTAGCTGATCTACCTCTTGTTTATAAGATTCCAGATTTGTGTTGTACTTATAATCTAAGCATCGAATTGTAGATTTTAAATCCTGTATATCTTTCCAATTTTCATCTAATATACCTCCTGCTTCCTCTTCCGCTTTTTTAAACTGTTTCAATTTATCTTCCAGTTTTTCATTTTTTGCATTAGCAATTGTTAACTTTTTCTCTAGATCTTTCTTTCCTTCATGTGCACTTTCAAGTTCTTGTATTTTCTCTTGCAGCTCTGTTGATATATTTTCTAGCTTCTCATCTTTTTGTGTTAGTCCAATTTGCAATTTTACGTTTTTTTGCTTTTCTTCTTCAAGTTTATTCTGTAAATCACTATTATGCTTTTCAAATTTTTGCTCAGCATCTTCGAGCCTACATTGTAAGTTGTTTCTCTGCTGATTTAACTCTCTAATTTCTTGCTCAGCCTCGTCGAGCCTATATTGTAAATCGTTCCTCTGCTCGTTTAATTCTCTAATTTCTTGCTTTTCTTTTCCAAGTTCATTCTGTAAATCACTATTATGCTTTTCTAACTCTTCAAATTCTTGCTCAGCCTTGTCGAGCCTATATTGTAAATTGTTCCTCAGTTCATTTAATTCTCTAATTTCTTGTTCAGCTTTTGTAAGCTTTTGATCTAGTTGTTGTGAGTTAACTTCTGTTTGCACTGCAGCTTCTTGCAAATTAACTTCTGTCTGAGTTTCAGTTTCTTGAGAGCCAATTCCTGTTTGAGTTTCAGCGTGCTGCACAGTAACCTCTGCTTGAGTTTCAATGTGCTGTAAATTAACTTCTATTTGAGTTGCAACCTCTTGTAAGTTCTGAGCTTCAGACTGTTGAGGGATAATTTCTGTTTGAGTTTCAATGTGTTGTACAGCAATTTCTGTCTGAATTGCAGCCTCTTGTAAATTAACCTTTGTTTGAGTTTCGGTTTCTTGAGAGCCAATTTCTGTTTGAGTCTTAACGTGTTGCACAGAGACCTCTGTCTGAGTTTCAGTGTGCTGTGAATTAACTTCTGTTTGAGTTGCAATTGCCTGAGTTGCAATCTGCTGTGGATTAACCTCTGATACATTGTTGCTAGTGAAAGAAAGAATAGGATTGCTTTTAGGATCATTTTCAAGATCTTTCATCTTTTCATCTTTATTGATTACGATATGTTCATTATTTTGCAGATTAATAACAGCTGGAGCATCTTTATTCTTTCCCAATAATGCTTTTACAACATCGTGTAGAGAGAGGCCTTGAATATATAATTCCTCATTTTGTCTTATTAAATTCCAAAACTCCTCAGGTGGCGATTTAAAATCTTTACCATTAAACTGTAGTACTTTAGTTATACCAGAATTACTTACATTCATAACCATAGTACAGGTAACAGTTTTTCCATCCTTGTCCTGCAAAGACCAAGTGCTTGTCATTTCATAATATGCACCCTCTTTAAATTCATAATGTCTTTCCTTACCTTTTCGGTAAGCGTATATGTCATGCTTTTTATCGCAATAAATATTCAATGTGCTAATATCCCTCTCTTGCTGCAAGATATCACTAATTCTTATTGGCTCACTTCTATTGTAATTAATAAGATTAATGTTTAACACTCTATCAGAGTTGTTAGTTTTTGCATAAAAAGCTCGAAGGTCTATGTCTTTGTTTCTAAAATACTTACTTACAGTTTTTTTTGCCTGATTTGCTAATTCTGTATAGTGATCAAAATCTTTCTTAAAGCTCTTGCTGAAAGAGTTATCTATATATGCTTGCTTGAAATTTTCATCATTTGTCAAATCCATTAGCAAGTCATAAAATTCCCATTTGTCCTGATAGTATTCTTCTAAAACAGTAATGCTATTTTTTCTTTTCAGTTCTGCTAATATGTTTTTCAATATCAAGAATTTTGCTGACATAGTATACCCCACTTACTATATTGTTCTGGTAATATATTTACTTTAGGAGTGATTAACTCCTTTTATATTAACCTTTTTAGTTGAATTTAATTGCGAGCGTTAAACTCGATCTTAGTCATTTTGTTTATCGTTCCCCACTATCTATTTGTGTTACTATACTAATAGTAGCACTAAGTTTTAGGCTATGCAAGAATTTCTATTGAACGTAAAGCTAGTAAACTTCAGAAATTTGGTATGCTAATTCTGTTGCAACTAATTCATGTTTATTACCAGAGGTATACTGTGTCTCAGTTCAATATTTTCTTTCCTAACAGACTTAGAATTGAGTTGAGTTAAAAATCCGATTTTATTTAACACTTTCCAAAGATGACAATATTTTGTAAAAATAGGTTTTGAACAGGATAATAATATGGAAATTTTTCTTGATAGTGTTGATTTAAATGAAATTAAAGAACTAAAAGAGTTCATTGATGGCATAACAACTAATCCTTCTTTAATAGCAAAGTCTGGGCGTAAAGATAAATACGAGGATTTAGTGCGTGAAATATGCTCTATTATCAAGGGGCCTGTTAGCGTTGAAGTTGTTGCAGATAGCCATGAAGATATGGTTAAGGAAGGCCTTAAGTTAGCAAAAATCGCTAGTAATATCGTAGTAAAGTTACCCCTTACACATGAAGGATTAATTTCTTGTAAAAAGTTGTGGACAGAACATAAAATACCTGCTAATATCACGTTATGTTTTTCTCCTGGACAAGCACTGTTTGCCGCTAAGGCAGGTGCTTGTTTTATTTCTCCCTTTGTTGGTCGCCTTGATGATATAAGCTATGATGGCTTATCACTAATAGAAGATATATGCACTATATATTCTAATTATAATTTTAAGACAAAAGTTCTTGTTGCATCAGTGAGAAGCCCAGCACATGTAATAGAAGCTGCAAGGATTGGCGCTGATTCAATTACTGTACCAGCAAAAATACTTAGACAATTAATTAATCATCCACTTACTGATCAAGGGCTCGCAATATTTGAAAAAGACTGGGGCGTAAAGTGATACATGATATTGCTATAAAATATAATATAAAAAGGACATATGTACCATCTGTCCTTTAAAGACATGCAGGTTAATGATATGCGTAATTCAGAATTTTAAACATAATGATCCTCCTGTTAATAAAAAAAGATTCAAAAAAATGTATACAGCTACGACCGAAGTATAGCTAAAATATATTTTAACTGAAGATTATAGATTAATTGAATTGAAAAGCATGCAGACGAAAATAGATTCCAAACTCTAGAACACCTTCATTACGAATAGTAAAAAGACTATCAGAATTTGTCAAGTAATTTTTATCGTAATTTTATGAACATGACGTACATCTGTATAGAGATTGAATATGTCATTTAGGTAGCCTCTTTGTTGTCATTCCAGTACTGAAATCCAGTTAGATTTGCGAGTATAAAAGTAATACAACATTTTTGATGATGGAAGCCATTACTAGGATGACAAGAAAGGAAGTACTGGTTTCAGTTTTTGTACGTTAGCCATGTATCTCAAATTTAATTATTTATAAATAAAAGATCACACTCCTTGGCTTTGTGATGGAATAAGTTTTTCAATGCTGTCTACACAAAACTCAGCCGTGTTGTTAGCTATTTCATCGAATTTATCATTTATATCCTTACCTATTTTTTCATCTTTAATATATTCATACAGAGCTAAAATAGCTATAGTTGAGCATATTGCGATGAAACCAACTTTTGCTGTAATAAGTAATGATAGCCCACCTGCAAGTATGGACACTGCTCCAATAGCTAGGTTTATAATTTTATTTTGTGTTGATTGATTCTCTTTATCCTCTAAAACGTTTGATATTGCTTTTGAGGCAATTTTTATTGCTATTGCTGTAGTTGAGATTATAACAAACATCATAGCTATTTTTGCTAAGAGAAAAATTGATGGTAGCATTATTACAAGAAACAGTGAAGCACCTCCTATAAATAACCATTTCTCATTTATTTTTTTAGACTGATCTGTATTATTAGGCATTGCAACCCTCCACTTTCATTAACAGTTTATTCATATAATATGAAACATGCGATAGTCAAGATGTTTTTGTGTGGAGAAGTTTGCGATTGAGTTTTGGCATGTTATTTAAAATTCTTATATAATATTAAATGAGTTTAAGAGAGAGTTAAATGCAGAATGCAGCTTTAGTTTTACAAGATGGCAAGTGCTTTTTGGGAAAATCGATAGGTAAAAAAGGTAAATGTATAGGTGAGGTTTGTTTTACCACTGGTATGACCGGGTATCAACATACTATAACCGATCCTTCTTTTGCTGATCAAATAATAGCGTTCACTTTTCCTCATATTGGTAATGTTGGAATAAATCACAAAGATAATGAAGGAGAAAAAGTTTTTGCAAGTGGTGTGATTATGCGTGAACTTTCTCCTATGTCTCACTCTTCTTCATATATTAGTTTAAATGATTGGTTGGAGAAAAATAATGTAGTTGGGATATCGGGAATTGATACTAGAGCTTTGACGAGATATTTGAGAAAACATGGATCTCAAAATGGAATGATATGTCCGTCAAGTGAGGCACATATATTAGATGAATTGAAGAAATACAAATCTGTAAATGGAATAGAAATAACTAAGAAAGTCAGTTTAAGTAATAACTTTCAAAGCGCTCTTAATGCAAAATATAGGGTTGTAATTGTTGATTTCGGTGTAAAAAATAGTATAATCTCACGCTTAGTAGAACTTGATTGTACGGTTGAATTAGTCAAACCAGATACAGGTTTTGCTCACAAAATATTAAGCATGAATCCAGATGGTATAGTGCTTTCAAATGGCCCTGGTGATCCACAAGAGATAGGAGAGAGTGTAATTTCAGAAATAGAAATTATTGTGAAATCTAAAATACCAGTTTTTGGTATATGCCTGGGCCATCAATTACTTGCAGTTACTTTGGGGGCAAAGACTGTTAAGATGGATATTGGTCATCGAGGGAGTAATCATCCAGTTTATGATCTGGAGAGTAAAAAAGTTGAGATAACTAGCCAAAATCATGGTTTTGTTGTTGATTCAGCTTCTCTTCCAAGTAACGTTGAAGTTACTCATATTTCTCTATTTGATAATAGTGTAGAGGGAATAATGATGAAGGATTACCCAGTCTTTTCTGCTCAATACCATCCAGAAGAAGCGCCAGGTACGCATGATTCACATTATTTATTTAGGCGTTTTATTGATAATATTTTGTTATATAAAAGTAAAATCTAACTGAAATCAGTTAGATTAGCTTTTATTACTTGATCTTTTGGATTTGGATGTTTAATATTAGGGATAATAAAACTTAAGTTAAGGTAGTGTTCTCTTAACAGATTTTTGTGGAGGAGTGACCGAGTGGTTAAAGGTAACAGACTGTAAATCTGTCCGCGTGAGCGTACGTAGGTTCGAATCCTACCTCCTCCATTGTGCGGGTATAGCTCAATGGTAGAGCTCTAGCCTTCCAAGCTAGTGACGTGGGTTCGATTCCCACTATCCGCTCTTTTTTTTGTTGTATTTATATAAAATCAACATATTATTTATTGATGTATTTGTATTTTAGGTAGAAGAGTTAAAGTTATGACAGCGATAGTAGAAGCATTTGGAAAGCCGCATGTAAACGTGGGAACGATAGGACATGTGGATCATGGGAAGACAACGTTAACAGCGGCGATAACAAAGCATTATGGTAATTTTGTAGCATATGATCAGATAGATAAAGCGCCAGAAGAAAGAAAGAGAGGGATAACAATAGCAACAGCGCATGTTGAATATCAAACAGAAAAGAGACACTATGCACACGTTGATTGCCCTGGACATGCTGATTATGTAAAGAATATGATAGTAGGTGCAGCACAGATGGATGCAGCAATATTGGTAGTGTCAGGGGTTGATGGGCCGATGCCACAAACGAGAGAGCATATATTGCTGGCAAAACAAGTGGGTGTTGGATATATCGTGGTATATATAAACAAAGCTGATGTTGCTGATGCTGATATGATAGATTTGGTGGAAATGGAAGTGAGAGAGTTGCTGAGTAAGTATGGATTTCCAGGTGATGAAGTGCCTGTGATAGTTGGGTCTGCGTTAAAAGCATTAGAGGATGATGGTAGTGAGTATGGAAAGAAATCAATAGATAAATTGATGGAGAAGTTAGATGAGTATGTGGCAGTACCTCCAAGGCCTATAGATTTGCCGTTTTTATTGCCAATAGAAGATGTATTTTCAATATCGGGCCGAGGAACGGTAGTAACAGGAAGAATAGAGAAGGGGGAGATAAAGACAGGGGATGAGATAGAGATAATAGGTCTGAAAGCGACGCAAAAGACGATATGTACTGGTGTTGAGATGTTTAAGAAGTTGCTAGATAAGGGAAGTGCAGGACTCAATGTAGGAATACTACTAAGAGGAACAAAGAGAGAAGAAGTGGAGAGAGGGCAAGTATTGGCAAAACCAGGGACAATAACTCCGCATAAGAAATTTAATGCGGAGGTGTATATATTGAAGAAAGAAGAAGGAGGAAGGCATACACCATTTTTTGGAAATTATCAGCCACAGTTTTATTTAAGGACAACGGATGTAACTGGGAGCATAAAATTGCTAGATGGAAAGGAGATGGTAATGCCAGGGGATAATGTAAGTATAGAAGTGGAATTGCAAGTACCAATAGCAATGGATAAAGGATTGCGTTTTGCGATAAGAGAAGGTGGTAGAACTGTTGGTTCTGGTGTTGTTTCGGAAATTTTAGAATGAGTATAGTAACTAAGATGAAGCAAGATATATATATTAGAATTAAAGCTTTCGATTGTTCTTTATTGGAAAAGTGTATTCGGGAGTTTATTGATCAATTAAAGCAGTTTAATGCAGATTTATCTGGTCCGATTGCGTTGCCAAGAAAAGATTCTAAATTTATTGTTAATAGGTCTCCTCATGTTGATAAAAAATCTCGCGAGCAATTTGAAATGAGAATTTCTAAGCGGTTAATTATTGTACATAATCCTACTTCTACTATGATGAAGATGCTTGCAGATTTATCTTTTTCTGCTGGTGTAGAAGTGGATTTAAAGGTTAAGGAAGTTAATATTTAGGAAAAGAAAATGAAGAGAATAAATTCGCTTAGGAGAGTTGGTTTATTAATGACTAATGTTGGCCATACTGCTATGTATTTTGATAATAGTCGCATGGCTGTAACTTTACTGCATCTCAGCGAAACTTGTATTATCGATATAAAAGGACAAGATAAATGTGGCTACAATTCAGTCATTTTAGGTACGGGGGATTTAAAAAAAATAGCAAAACCTCAGTTGGAATATTTAAAGAAAAAGGGTATAAATAGTAAATGTAAATTATACGAAAGTAGATTAATTGATCTATTAGGAATAGAATGTGGTAAAAAGGTGGGGGTTAATCATTTTGTAGTTGGTCAATATCTTGATATTACGGGTTATTCTTTAGGTAAAGGGTTTGCTGGTGTGATGAAGCGGCATAACTTCAGTGGGCTTAGGGCATCTCATGGTGTTTCTATTGCTCATAGATCGCAAGGTTCTACTGGTCAATGTCAAGATCCTGGTAGAGTATTCAAGGGGAAGAAGATGGCTGGTCATTTAGGTAATAGCAGAGTAACTGTACAGAATATGAAAATATTATCCATTGATTATGAAAATAGCATAATTGCTGTAAAGGGTAATAATGTTCCTGGATTTAAAAACTCTTATGTTTTTGTGAGAGATGCAGTTAAAAAGCCTTTACATAAAGATGTTCCTTTTCCAGTAGGTCTGCTGTTGAATACGAGTGATGATGCTAATAATTTGGTGAGTTAGTTATGGAATGTGAATTAGTTGATCTATCTAATAATAATGTAGGTAGTGTTGAGCTTAATCCCTTGATATTTTCTGCCAAGCAAAAATTGAGTATTTTGCATGATATAGTGAGATGGCAATTAGCAAAGAGAAGAGTTGGTGCTCATAAAACAAAGGGTATCAGTGATGTTTCTGGTACAACAGCTAAGCCGTATGGTCAAAAACGTACCGGTAGGGCGAGACAGGGGAGCTTGCGATCTCCTCAGTTTAGAGGTGGTGGAATTATTTTTGGTCCTGTTGTGAGGAGTCATGCTTATTCTCTTAATAAAAAAGTACGTAAATTTGGTTTGAAAATTGCTTTATCTCTAAAATATTTAAATAATCAAGTTATTGTTCTTGATAGTTTAAATGTTGATGTGAAGAAAACATCTAAAATGTGTGAATATATTAAAAATTTTAAATTTTCTTCTTTTTTAATAGTTGGTGATTATGGAGATGATTTGTTACGTGCTGCTAAAAATTTGCATTATGTAGATTTAATCAAACCTATTGGGTTAAATGTTTTTGATATATTGAATCATGAATGTGTGATGTTAACAAAAGACACTTTAAAGCATCTTGAAGGTAGATTGTTATGATTAAATATAATGATATAATAAAATCTCCTGTAATCACAGAAAAGGCTTCTCTTTTAAGAGAGAAGTTTAATAAATACTCTTTGTATGTTTTTGTAAATGTAAATAAGTGTCAAATAAAATCGGCAATAGAGTCTTTATTTAATGTCAGAATTTCTTCTATAAATGTTATTAGAGTTAAACCTAAATATAGACGTTTCAGGGGTGTGGTTGGTTGTAAAAAACAGAGAAAAAAGGTTTATTTTTCTTTGATAGATGGTCAAAAATTAGATATAATGAGCGTTTAATATGGGTATGAAATTTTTTAATCCTGTTACTCCGTCTTCTCGTGGGACTATATTAATAAGTAAAATTGATTTATCAAAAGATAAGCCGGAGAAGTCTCTTGTATTTGGTAAGAAATCCAGTGGTGGAAGAAATAATTATGGTAGAATTACAATTCGTCACAGGGGTGGTGGTCACAAGAAGAAGTATAGAGTTATAGATTTTAAACGTAATAGAAGTGATCAGGGTATAGTTGAGAAAATAGAGTATGATCCAAATAGAAGTGGGTTTTTAGCATTAATATCATATAAGAAAGATGATATTAAATCTTATATATTAGCTCCTCAAGGTATGAAGCCTGGTGATATTGTGACAGCTGGAGATGATGCTGATATTCTGCCAGGTAATTGTTTGTTGTTGAAATATATACCTGTTGGTTCTTTTGTTCATAACGTTGAATTAAAGCCAGGTGGTGGTGCTGTAATTGCTAGAGCTGCGGGTTGTTGTGCGCAAATTGTTGGTCGTGATGGTCAATATGTTTTATTGCGGCTTAGATCTGGTCAAGTTAGGTTGATTTTATCTTCTTGTAAAGCTACTATTGGTGTAGTGTCTAATCTTGATCATAAGAATAGAAAGCTGGGTAAGGCTGGAAGAAGTAGGTGGCTTGGAATTAGACCTGCTGTGCGTGGAGTTGCAATGAATCCGATTGACCACCCTCATGGAGGTGGAGAGGGAAAAACTTCTGGTGGTCGTCATCCTGTTACTCCTTGGGGTATTGCAACAAAAGGAAAGAAAACTAGGAAAAAAAATAAATCTAGTGATAAGTATATAAAAAAATTGAAAGGTTAATTTATGAGTAGATCTGTATGGAAACCACCTTTTTTACACCCATCTGTAATAAGATTAGTTCAGAGAGCTTTAAAAGAGGGTTCTATTAATAAGGTGATAAAAATTCATTCCAGGGCTTCTGTAATTCTTCCTAATTGTTTGGGTTTAAAGTTTGCTGTTTATAATGGTAAAGATTACATTCCTGTTAGTGTTGATAACCAGAATATGATAGGTCATAAATTTGGTGAATTTTCACCTACTCGTAAATTTACTGGGCACGGTGGTGATAAAAAGGCAACAAGAAGATAGGTAATTGATATGAAAAGTAGGGATATAATAGTTGAGGCTGGTTCTAGGGTTTTAAGATCAACTCCTCGCAAATTGAATTTGGTTGCTGGTTTAGTACGTAATAAAAAAGTTTCTTTTGCTAGTGTACAATTAAGATTTTGTAAAAAAAAAGCTGCTGGTTTTATAATGAAGGTGTTGAATTCTGCAATTGCTAATGCTCAAAATAATTATGGATTGAACATTGATAATTTATATATAAAGGAAATTTTAATAGGCAAGTCTCTTACTTTGCGTAGAGTATATCCAAAAGCTATGGGTAAGGCTAATAGAATGAGTAAATTTTATAGCAATATAACTATAAAATTGAAAGAAATTGTATAATTTATAGAAATGGAAAATTAATAAGGAAAGTGTAAAAATATGGGACAGAAGGTTAATCCTAAAGTATTTAGATTGCAAGTAAATAGTAATACCTGGGATTCTATTTGGTGTGCTACAGACGATTATAAACAGAAATTACATCACGATCTATTTATTCGCAGCTATATAAATGAATCCTTTAAGCATGCTGGTATTTCTAAAGTAATTATAGAGCGTACAGTTAATTTAACGTCTGTAATAATACATTCTTCTAAGCCTGGAGTTATGATAGGTAAGAAAGGTTCGGATGTTGACAAGATAAAGCAAAAAATAGCTAAAAAAGTAGAAAGTAGCGTTGAAGTGAATGTAGTAGGAGTTAAAAAGTCTGAAATAGATGCAGCTTTAATATCAAAGAGTATTACACATCAGCTAGAAAAAAGGATTTCATGTAGAAGAGCGATGAAAAAAGCTATTCAAAATTGTTTGAAGATGGGTGCTAAGGGTATTAAAGTAAGTTGCTCTGGGCGTCTTGGCGGAGCTGAAATAGCTCGTACTGAATGGTACAAAGAAGGTCGCTTGCCTTTACACACTTTGCGTGCTAATATAGATTATGCTTTTTGTAAAGCAAAAACTATATGTGGTATTATAGGAGTTAAAGTTTGGGTTTATATTGGTAGTTAAGGTGTATTGAAATGTTTGTTCCCAAAAAGAGTAAATATAAAAAGGCATTTAAGGGGAGAATTAAGGGTAATGCGAAGGGTGGTAGTACACTATCTTTTGGCGATTATGGCTTAAAAGCTTTGGAAGCAGGTAAGATTCAGTCTAAGCATATTGAAACTGCAAGGCGTATAATATCTAGAACGTTAAAACGCTCTGGTAAAGTGTGGATAAGAATTTTTCCTGATACTCCGGTTAGTAAGAAGCCGGCAGATGTGCGTATGGGTAAAGGGAAAGGTAGTGTTGAATTTTGGGTATTTAAAGCTAAGCCAGGTAGGATTTTGTTTGAAATTAGCAGTGATGTTCCCATGCCTTTAGCAAGGTTGGCGCTTGAAAAAGCGACTGCCAAGCTTCCTATGAAATGTAAATTTATATCTAATCATAATTGAATGGAGTTGCAATGGATATAGTTGAAATTGAATCAAAAGCCTCAAAAGAATTGCATGAAATTCTTTTGAGCTTGAGGAAAGAATTTGTTAATTTGGCTTTTCAAAAAAAACTGGGCCAGTGCAACAATTTTTCGCGTTTTAGCTTAATAAGAAAGAGCATAGCTCGTAGTCTAACTGTATTAAATAGAAGAAAGAGAGAGGGAAAAAATGCCTAAGAAGGTTTTTTGTGGTGTCGTAACTAAGGCTGACTCTGATAAGACTGTAAAGGTTTCGGTGTTACAAGTGTATAAGGATAGGCTGTATAAAAAAGTTATTAAAAAATACAAGAAGTATACAGCACATGATGAGAATAATAGTTGCAAAAAGGGAGATAGGGTTTTAATACAGGAACATAAGCCTATTTCTGTTACTAAAAAATGGGTTGTTATCAATAGCTAAAAAGGAATAGGTATTTATATGATTCAAAAAAATACATTGTTAGAAGTAGCTGATAATTCTGGTGCGTGTGCAGTGCTTTGTATTGGCTTGTTAGGTGGTAGGAAATCTGCATCTGTAGGTGATACGATTATTATATCTACTAAGTCTATTAACCCAAAAGGTAAAGTTGAAAAAGGAAAAGTATATAAAGCAGTTGTTGTTAGAGTAAAAAATAGTGTTAAGAAATCTGATGGTTCTGTAATTCGTTTTTCTAGCAATGCTGTGGTTTTAATTAATGATCAAGGTGAACCACTTGGCACTCGGGTGTTTGGTCCAGTAAAAAAGTTGTTATCTGGTTCTTTTATGAAAATAATGTCATTAGCTGATGAGGTTTTATAATGAGTGCTAAAATAAAAAGTGGTGATGATATTATAGTTTTAACTGGTAAAGATAAGAGAAAAATTGGTAAGGTAATCAAAGTTATAATACGTGATGCTAAAAAGAAAGTAGTTGTTTCTGGCGTAAATGTGTGTAAGAGACATACTAAACCAAGAGCTGGTAGTGGTGGTGGTATATTGAATAAAGAGTTAGCTATTGATGTATCCAATGTTGCAATATTGGATCCTAAGTGTAAAACTCCAACTAAAGTAGGATTTAAGATTATAGATGGTAGAAAAGTGCGTTTTGCAAAAGTTTCTGGAGAAGTGATAGATTAGGTTGATATGTTTAAACAATTGTATAAAGATAATATAGTAAAATCCTTAAAGGATAAGTTTAATTACGGCAATGTAATGCAAGTGCCTAAACTTGTCAAGGTGTGTATCAATATGGGCGTTGGAGATGCTGCTACGGACAATAAAGCGATAAATGAGCCATTTGATAATCTACATTTGATTGCTGGGCAAAAGCCTGTGTTAACCTTTGCAAAAAAATCTATTTCTGGTTTCAAAATTAGAAAAGGTGCAACTGTAGGTTGTAAAGTGACTTTGCGTAGAAATAAAATGTATGAATTCTTAGAAAGATTAATATATATTGCTTTGCCAAGGGAAAAAGATTTTAGAGGGTTTAGTGTGAAGCAATTTGATGGTCATGGTAATTTTTCCTTTGGTATCAAGGAGCATATATCATTTTTAGAAATAGACTATGATAAAATAAGTAAAATTAGAGGTATGGATATTAATATTATAACAAGTGCAGTTAGTGATAAGGAAGCAAAGGAATTATTACTGGCTCTTAAATTCCCTTTTTTTGATAATTGAGAGAAAATATATATGGCAAAAAAATCCATGATACAGAAGAATCTTCGTAGAATAAAGTTATGCGATCAGTATAGGGAGAGAAGGGAAGAATTAAAATCTATAATGAATAATAAGGATTTATCTATTGCAAAAAGGTTTGCAGCTCAAAGTAAGCTGATTAAAAAATTGCCTAGAGATTCTTCTAAAATCAGAATTAGGAATAGATGCGCTTTAACTGGTAGGCCGAGAGCAGTATATAGAAAATTTGGTTTATGTAGGATTGTTTTACGTGATTTGTGTTCTTTTGGACAAGTTCCAGGAGTTACAAAATCTAGTTGGTAAATGTGATATAAGGAGTGTAATAGTGTCGTTATCTGATAGTATTGGTGATTTTTTAACAAGAATACGTAATGCTCAATTGGCAATGCATAGGGAAACAAGGGTCCTATTCTCTAAAGTGAATTCTTCTATATTGAAGATCTTAAAAGAGGAAGGGTATATTCTTAATTATAAAAAGCAAGAGAGTGATAGTGTCCCTTCGCTTGTTGTGCAGTTGAAGTATTATAATAAATCACCTGTGATTAATGATATAGCTAGGGTATCAAAGCCCGGTTGTCGTTATTATTCTAAGTGTAAGGACATTTCTAAAGCATATAATGGTCTTGGAATTTTTATTATATCTACGCCGAAAGGAGTGATGACCGATTATAATGCACGTAGATTAAAAGTTGGTGGAGAAGTTTTGTGTCGTGTATTTTAAATGATAGGAGAAATGTATGTCTCGTATAGGTGCCGCACCTATCAATATTCCTGCTGATCTTTCAGTTGAATATAATGATGGTAGGGTATTAATAAGAAGTGTTAGGGCAGAAAAAGAGCTGAACTTGTGTAGTGGCATTCTGTGTCAGATAGTTGATAATCAATTGTTACTTTCTGTTGATCAAGGCAGGGATGATTATGATAAAATAAAATCTATATGGGGCACTTATAGAAGTAATATTAATAACATGATTAACGGTATGGTTAATGATTTTTCTGTTGATCTTGAGATTAATGGTGTGGGGTATAAAGCAGAATGTGATGATAAGTATTTGACTTTATATCTTGGTTATAGTCATAATATTAAGTATAAAGTGCCTAAAGACGTTGAGATTAAGTGTATAAAGCCAACTCATTTAGTGATTCGCGGTATGGATAAGCAAAAAGTCTATATGGTGGCTTCTGATATATGCAAAATTAGAAAATATGATCCTTATAAAGGTAAGGGTATTGTAATAAAAGGCAAATTTATGCTGCGTAAGGTTGTAAATAAAAAGAAGTAATTAAAATGAAAAGATTGTATAATTTTTTAAGTAGCTATGAAAAAAGGAAACTTCGTAATAGAGCGAAGCTCGATAAGAGCGCTGGGCGTTTACGTATATCCATATTTAAGTCTAATAAACATTTTTACGTTCAGTTGATTAACGATGCAAAAGGAACAACCCTAGCTTCTGCTTCTACTTTGGATGATAAAATTAGGAATGTATGTAAAGGTAGGGTCAATGCTGAAACTATAAAACAGGTTTCTTCTTTATTGATTGGGCGTCTGCCTAGTACAAAATTGCAGCAGCGGTTCGTCTTTGATCGGGGAGCATATAAGTATACAGGATTGATTTCTCAATTTGCTGAGGCTTTAAGAAGCTCTGGATTTAAATTTTAGAAGGTTTTAAATATGGCTGTAAAGAATTTACAAAATAATAATGATTTATCAGAACTTTTGGTTTCAGTGCGAAGGGTAACAACGGTTACTAAAGGTGGTAGAAGATTTTCATTTTCAACTTTGGTTGTTGTTGGTGATGGTAAGGGTAGGGTAGGATGTGGAATAGGTAAACACGCAGAGGTTGCTGAAGCAAGAGTGAAAGCTGTAAATGCTGCAAAGAAGTCGATGATTAGGGTGTACTTACGTGAAGGTAGAACTTTACATCATGATATTAAAGCTAAATTTTGTTCTGGTGAGATAGTTTTAAGAGCTGCAAGAACTGGAACAGGTATTATTGCTGGTGGAGCAATGAGGTCGGTTTTTGAGGTATTAGGTATAAAGGATGTGGTAGCTAAGTCTACTAGATCAAATGATCCCCATAATATTATATGTGCAGTATTTAAGGCTTTTGATGTTATGTTATCTCCTCGCCAAGTGGCAGGTAAGAGGGGTAAAAAGATTAGTGAGATAGTTGGAAATAGGTAAAGTATGAATGATGCTGTAAAATTAAATTCTGTGTTTACCAAATTATCTAAGAAAAAGAAGCCTAAATTATTAGGTAGAGGTATTGGTTGTGGTAAAGGTAAAACATCTGGTAGGGGGCATAAAGGGCAAAAAGCGAGAAGTGGCGTTTCTATAAATGGTTTTGAAGGTGGACAGCAGTCTATATATACTCGTTTACCTAAAAGAGGTTTTAAGCCTATACGCAAAAACTTATACTCTATATTTAATGTTGGTGATGTACAGTGCTTAATGGAAGCTAAAAAAATAGTCAAGGATTCTATAATAGATAAGGAGCTACTGCATAAATTAGGTTTTATCAGATCTGTAAAAAGTAAAATCAAACTTCTTAATAAGGGTAAATTAAGCGAGAAATTTGTGTTTCATGTTGATTTTGCATCAGAAGCTGCAAAAAGATCTGTAGCTTCAGTTGGTGGTAGTGTAGAAATACTATCATGAATTATGAACAGTAAATTTGCATTTGATAGTTTGGATTCTACGTTATTATATAAAACTGATTTACTAAAGCGCATATTTTTTACGCTGGTGGCTTTAGTTTGTTATCGTTTAGGCACTTATGTTCCTATTCCTGGAATTAATCTTGATATAATCAATGATATATTTCCAAAAGAGAGTTCTGGTATTTTTGGAGTATTTAATTTATTTTCTGGTGGCGCTTTAGCTAGAATGACGATCTTGGCGTTAAACGTTATGCCATACATAGTTGCATCCATAGTTATGCAATTATTGTCTTCTGCCGTTAAAGGAATCAATGAAATTAAAAATGACGGAGAGTTGGGACGTCGAAAGATGAACTCTTATATACGCTATATGACTATAGTGTTTTGTATCTTTCAATCAATTACGATCTTAATAGGGTTAGAAAGAATGAATAGAGAAGGGGTATTAGTTGTAGTTGAACCTGGTATTATGTTTCGTACTATAGGTGTCTTTAGCCTTTTAGGTGGAACTATATTTTTAATATGGCTTGGTGAGCGGATCAGTGTGAGCGGTATAGGCAATGGTATCTCATTAATCATTTTTACTGGCATAACATCTGAATTACAT
Organism: Wolbachia endosymbiont of Protocalliphora sialia; assembly: GCF_053891855.1. Taxonomy (NCBI): domain Bacteria; kingdom Pseudomonadati; phylum Pseudomonadota; class Alphaproteobacteria; order Rickettsiales; family Anaplasmataceae; genus Wolbachia; species Wolbachia endosymbiont of Protocalliphora sialia. The sequence continues at coordinate 14,404 of NZ_JAIUJX010000007.1, read as the reverse complement.
AATGCTTTATCATCTCTGCTAACATTAAATAAAAATGGTAGTATGTCGTTTTTCATTACCCTTTTTGTTATAGCATTGTTTTTTTTACTGCTCCTTTTAGTCATTTTTATAGAATCTTCTTATAGAAAGGTAATTGTTCAATATCCCAAAAAACAGTTTAAAAAATTACATAATGATGATTTTACTTACATTCCATTGAAGATCAATTTATCTGGTGTAATACCAACTATTTTTGCTAACGCAATTTTATTAACGCCTATTTCAATTGCAAATTTCTATAAAGGTCATTCCATTGCTGATTTTATTTTAAACTACTTTATGGCAAATAAAGTGATGTACATTATAACTTACTTAATACTCATAGTACTTTTTAATTTTTTCTATACCAATTTTATATTTAATCCAGAGGAAAATGCTGATTTTCTTAGGAAAAATGGTGGTTTTATTCCTGGTAGAGGGCCTGGAAAACATACTTCTGATTATCTTCAAGATATAGTTTTTAAATTAACATTTATTGGGTCTGCGTATTTGGTGGTAATATGTACTATACCTGAAATTATGAGGTATCATTATGATATACCATTTATTTTTGGTGGGACGAGCTTGCTGATTATAGTTAACGTTATTACTGATACTATTATGCAAGTACAATCTTATGTTTTTTCAAATAGGTACGATAGTTGGATAAAGAAATATGAGTCTAAAACAAGGAGACTAAAGTGATTATTACAATTTTTGGTCCTCCTGGCTCTGGTAAGGGTACTCAGTCCAGTTTGTTAATAGCAAAGTATAATTTTAAATTAGTTTCAGTAGGAGATTTATTAAGGAATATTATATCTAGTGGGAGTAAATTAGGTAAAGAAATAAAGGATACTGTTGAATCTGGTAATTTAATTCAAGATGAAGTTATATGTAAATTATTGTGTGACCAGCTTGCATTAATAGATGGTGATTTTTTGTTAGATGGTTTTCCAAGAAATTTAAATCAAGCTCATTTTTTAACTCAAGTTTTGCAAAAAAGATGTAATAGGGATGTTGATCTTGTAATTGAGTTGCAGCTTGACGATAATATTGCAATTGATAGATTAAAAGATCGTCTTACTTGTTTGGATTGTAAAAGTATATATAGTATATCTTCTTTTAAAAATACTACTTGTGCTAAATGTAAAAGTACGAGATTGGAGAAGAGAATTGATGATGCTAATATGCTTGCAATTAATAAGAGGATAAGAGAATATCATTTTCAGATGAAGGGTTTGCGCGAGTATTATAAGGGCAAGTTGTTAACAATTAATGCTAATTTGAGTGTTGATAGAGTAATGCAAGAGATTGAAAGTAAAATTTCTTGTAATTTGATTTGACTATAAGTTGTTTTATGGTATAAATTAAGAGTTATTATTAATAAAGTATCGAGGTATTAGTGGCACGTATTGCAGGCATAAATGTTCCAGTGAAGAAGTGTATTCCTTTTGCATTAACTTATATACATGGTATAGGTATTACTACTGCGAATATAATTTGTCGTAGCTGTAAAATTGATGAGCGTAAGCGTGTTTCAGAATTACAAGATGAAGATATAGAGAAAATTAGTAGTTTTATTAGGCAAAAATATGTCATAGAGGGTGAGCTCAGAAAAAAAGTGGCTATGGATATAAAATCTTTAATGGAAATCGGTTGCTATAGAGGATTAAGGCATAGAAAAGGTTTGCCTGTGAGGGGACAAAGAACCCATACTAATGCTAAAACTCGTAAAGGCAGATCTAAATTGCCTATTGCTGGGAAAAAATAAAATTTGTTATTATCGTGAGTTTTTATGAAAAAAGTTAAAACGGTTGGTAAGAATACAAAAAGGTTTATTACTGGTATTGTCCATATTCGTGCAACTTTTAATAATACTTTTGTAAATGTGACTGATGTTTGTGGTAATACGCTTTACCAGACTTCTGTTGGTGCATGTGGTTTTTCTGGTTCGAGAAAATCCACACCTTATGCTGCAGGTAAGGTTGCCGATTCTGCTGCGAAGAAAGTAATAGAGAGATTTGGTATGAAGGTTGTTTCTGTAATAATTCGTGGTCCTGGTTTTGGTGCAGAAGCTGCAGTTAAAGCACTTCGGAATTGTGGATTGACTGTCACTTCAATTGCAGATAAAACGGCGATACCTCATAATGGGTGTAGATTAAGGAAAAAAAGAAGAGTATAGGATATTTGGAAGGTTTTTGTATGTATTATAGTGATAGTGTTTCTTTCTGTGGAAATTTAGATAGATTAACTAAGCCTAATGCGATTAAGGTAATATCAGGTGATTCAAGTAAAAAAAGTGATATAGTTCTAGAACCTTTGGAAAGTGGTTTTGCTTTAACGTTGGGTCATGCATTAAGGCGTGTAATGTTGTCTTCTCTTCGCGGTAGTGCTGTTTATGGAATAAAAATTGAAGGCGTGAATCATGAATTTACTTCGATCCAAGGAGTTAGGGAAGACATAACTGATATAGCATTAAATATGGGCATGTTGAGATGTAAGCTAAATAACACGTCTAATAAGTGCTTAAATTTGAGCGCTAAAGGGCCTTGTCAAGTATTAGCTGGAATGATAGAAACTGATGACCAATGCTCTATTGTTAATAAAGATTTGGTGATATGTACACTAGGTCAAGATGTGGAGCTTAACGTTACTATATATGTTGGTAGTGGAAAAGGTTATCTTTCTGTAAATAAATATAAAGAAAATGAATTTTTAAAGTTTATGAATGAACAAGATTTAATTGGCTTTATTCCGATTAATGCTTTATATAGTCCTGTCGAGAGGGTTTCGTATAAGGTAGAGAATAGTCGTGTTGGTCAAGTTACTGATAAAGATAAGCTGATATTGTCAATTGAAACTGATGGTACAATCTCTCCAAGTCAAGCTATTGACTATGCTGCAAGAATATTACAGGAGCAATTGCGGCCTTTTGTTACTTCTAGTATAAGTGATAAAAGATCGAGGGTTTCTTTATCTGGTGATGCTAAAGGTTTGGGGTATGATCCTGTTTTATTGCGTAAAGTAGAGGAACTGGAATTATCTGTTAGGTCTCACAACTGCCTGAAAAATGAAAATATTGTTTATATAGGTGATCTTGTATCGAAGACAGAGAGTGAATTATTAAGGACTGCTAATTTTGGCAGAAAGTCTTTAAATGAAATTAAGGAAGTTTTAAGGAGTTTAGGCTTGTCTTTGGGTATGAATATACCAAATTGGCCACCTAAAGATATAGATGAACTAGCTAAACAACATACTGAGGAGGATTAGGTAGTGTATGAAACATGGAGTAAAAAAAAGTAAATTGTCTCGTTGTACCGAGCATAGGTTATCAATGTTAAAGAATCTATCTATCTCGTTAATTAATCATGAGCAGATTGTAACTACTTTACCAAAGGCTAAAGCACTTCGTCCATATGTGGAAAAGTTTATTACAATTGCTAAGAATAACGATTCTTTACATGGTAGGAGGCTTTTGCTTTCACGTCTTCATAATAGTAAGTTAGTAGTTGATAAGTTATTAAGCGTTCTAGCTAATCGTTATCAAGACCGTAAAGGTGGATATTCTAGAATAATAAAATTTGGTACTCGAAAGGGTGATTGCGCTCCAATGGCAGTGATAGAGCTAGTTGATAGAGATATTTCAGCAAAAGGTGAGATTTATAGTAAAAATAAAAAAGGAAGCAAAGTGGTTACACAAAGCTAATCATTCTTTTTATGGTAAATAGGTTACGCTATTTTGTAGGTTACTTTGGAGAATTGTTAGTTTCGATATATTTAAAGCTGAAATTCTATAATGTTATAAAACGTCGCTTCCGTTGTAAGTTGGGTGAAATTGACTTAATTGTATCTAAAAAAAGGGAGCTGATTTTTATAGAAGTTAAAACAAGTTTATTTGGAAAAGAAGTACCGATATCTCATTTTCAGTGTCAGTCTATTATAAATTCTTCTAAATATTTCTTAAGTAAAAATCTTAATTTTTTAGATTATTCAGTCAGATATGATTTATGTTTTCTTTCCTTAAAGAGAAGGCCTATTTATATAAAAAATGCTTGGATTGAGGAATGGTAGCTTAAATAACTTAGATTTACTAGAATAGGTAATTTAATATGAAAAACAATAATTTAGTTTCATCTTATGCTAGAGCACTGTTTCATGTCTCAGGAAGCAGATTAGGTATTATAAGAAAAGAAGTAGAATTTTTGTTAGCTTTTTTTAAAGATCAAAGTGATGTTTTTGTGTACCTATCTCATCCTATGGTTTCTCTTGTGCACAAAAAAGAAGCGATACTTTCTATAAATGAGAACTTGAGTGAAAACTTAGTCAAATTTATTATGGTTACACTTGCAAACAAGCGCTCCCGTTTATTAATCCTTATATTAGAAAAATTCTTAAATCTTGTAAGGGAAAGTGAAAACGAATTGGAAATTACTATAAAATCAGCAGAGGTTTTAAAGAAACCTGATATAAAAATAATTACTGAATCTTTGAACTTTCTTGGTAAAATAATAAAAGTCAGTAATGTGGTTGATCCTTCTATACTAGGTGGCTTCGTAGTTAGGTATGGTTTTAACTTGATTGATGCTTCGCTTAAGAGTTATTTGGATAGATTGGTTGATTTGAGTAAAATGGAAATGTTGAAAATAAGGAATTGTATATGAAGAATAGCATAAATGCCTCTGAAGTAGTAAACATAATAAAAGAGAAGGTTGAGACATTTGATAATCCTATAAAACGAGAAAATATAGGTGAAGTAATTTCAGTAACGGATGGTATCACATTGGTCTATGGGCTAGAAAAAGCAAAGTTTGGTGAAAAGGTATCTTTTGCAAGCGGTGTAGAAGGAATAGTTCTTGATTTAGATCATGATACAGCTGGAATAGTTGTGCTTGGCAATGACCGTGATGTAAAAGAAGGGGACGTTGTAAAATGTAGTGGCGACGTTGTACAGGTGCCTGTAGGTCATGAATTATTAGGGAGAGTTGTAAATGCATTAGGCGATCCTATAGACGATGGCGGAGAAATTAGAGCCAAGAACAAAATGTATATAGAATCTAAAGCGCCAGGTATTATTGACCGTAAATCTGTGCATGAACCTCTGCAGACAGGAATTAAAATTATAGATTTGTTGATTCCTATAGGTAGAGGGCAACGTGAATTAATTATTGGTGATAGACAAATTGGTAAAACCACTATTGCGATTGATACTATTATCAATCAGAAGAAGATTAATGATGAGGTAAACGAAAATCAAAAAATTTACTGTGTTTATGTTGCTATTGGACAAAAAATTTCGACGGTAGCAAAAGTGGTGAATAAGCTAAAAGAAAGTGGAGCATTAGAGTATACAACCGTAGTTGTGGCTAGTGCATCTGACTGCGCGCCTATGCAATTTTTAGCACCTTATACCGGTTGCACTATTGGAGAATTTTTCCGTGATAATGGAATGCATTGCTTGGTGGTATATGATGATTTATCTAAGCATGCTGTGGCATATAGGCAGATGTCCTTATTGCTCAGACGTCCTCCTGGTCGTGAAGCTTATCCTGGAGATATATTCTATGTACACTCTCGCTTGCTTGAAAGAGCTGCCAAAATGTCTGATGAAAAAGGACAGGGATCTTTGACTGCTTTGCCGATTATTGAGACTCAGGCTGGTGATGTATCTGCATATGTGCCAACTAATGTGATTTCAATTACCGATGGACAAATTTTTCTTGAGTCTGAATTGTTTCACAAAGGATTTCGCCCTGCAGTGAATATAGGTTTATCGGTTTCTCGGGTTGGCTCTGCTGCACAATTGAAATCTGTGAAAAAAGTTGCTGGTTCTATAAAGCTGAGTTTGGCCCAATATAGAGAACTGGAAGACTTTGCTAAATTTGGTTCTGATCTTGATGCTACTGTTCAATTGTCCTTAAACAAAGGTAAATACCTTATTGAATTATTAAAGCAAAAACAGCATTCACCTATGTCAATAGAAGAACAAGTATTGCTTATGTATATCTTTTCTAATCTGTATAGTCAATTAAGTAAGGTACAGGTGAGCAACATCAATAGGTTCGAGTGTGATCTTATCAATTATTTTCAAACTGTTCACCCTGGAGTTTTAAAAAAGTTGTCAGGTGACATGAATGATGATATAAAAGATGATATTGTTGGTATTGTGAGTGATTTTGTCACTCAATTTAATTGCGTTTAGGCGGTGATTATGACTTCATCCATTGTTAACAAGTTCCCTATTACAAGGGAAGGTTTTGAGAGTATGCAAGTCGAACTTGAGAAATTAAAGGAAGAAAAACCTTCTATCATACAAGCTATTTCTGATGCGCGTGATCAAGGTGATTTATCAGAGAATGCAGAGTATCATGCTGCGCGGGAAAGATTAGGTTTTATTGAAGGTCGTATAATCGAGTTAGAAAATAAGCTTTCGCATGCAGAAGTAATAGAAGTGAAAGATTTGTTTGGTGATTCAGTAATATTTGGTGCAACTGTTACGGTAAGCATGTTAAATGATGATAACAGTGAAATTGAATATGTTTATAAGATTGTAGGTGGATATGAAGCTGATGCTTCAAAGCAGTTGATCTCTACGGATTCACCACTCGGTAGTGCTTTAATTGGCAAAAAAGTTGGTGAGTATGTGGAAGTGATAGTGCCAAATGGAGAGAAATTGTATAAAATAGTTAAGATTGAGTTTAAGTAAATCATGGTACAAGTAACTTATCCTTCAATTAGTCTACCCGGTATTTCTTCTGTGGAAGATGTATTGAGGGATGCTAGTTCTGGTAAATTATTCATTTTAGTTGACGATGAAAACAGAGAGAATGAAGGTGATCTGATTGTATTAGCTGAGAAATTAGAGCCAGAACATGTGGCTTTTATGGTTAGATACGGTACAGGGATTGTTTGTTTAGCAATGACTAAAGTTCACATGAAAAGGTTAGGCCTTAGTTTCATGGAAAGAAAAAATATTGGTGAAAATCATACTGCTTTTACTACATCAATTGATGCACGTTATGGTATTACTACGGGTGTTTCAGCTGAGGATAGAACAAAAACTATACATGTTGCTATTGATACAAATAGAACTCAGGATGACATTATAACTCCCGGTCATATTTTTCCTGTGATTGCACATGAGAGTGGAGTAGAGCAACGTGCTGGTCATACTGAAGCAAGTGTTGAGATAGCTAAGTTAGTGGGATGTAATCATTCTGCAGTTATTTGTGAATTAGTGAATGATGATGGATCTATGATGCGCTTACCCCAGTTGCTTGAATTTGCTGAACAACATAATATTAAGTTAACTACCATTGATAAACTTATCAGTTACGTTCAAAATTTAAACTAGCGTTTATAGATTCGTATAGTTTAAGTGTTAAAATATAAAATTCCTCAAAGTTATACAAACAAGGAATTTCCATGTCTAAGCTTTTTGTTTTACTATTTTTTTTCGTATACTGTAATAGCGCTTACTCTGTTAGTATTATTAGAGATAGTGAAGTGGAAGCGGTAGTTAAGGATCTAGCGCAACCTTTATTTTCTGCTGCGGGTATTGATAATGATAAAATAAAAGTTTTTATAGTTGATGATAGATCGATTAATGCTTTTGTAATTAACAATAATAGCATTTTCATTCATTTAGGGCTTTTACAATATTCGACTGAACCTTATGTCTTACTTGGTATATTAGCACATGAAATTGCTCATATATCTGCTGGTCATGTATTACAAATGAGTAGTGCTGTAGGTTATTTTCAATCAATAGCAATGATTAGTTATATGGTAGGATTAGTTTCTAGTATTGTCATTAACCCTCAGGTTGCGAGTGCAATCTTGCTTAGTGGTGTAACGCTTAGTTCAAGGTTGTTTTTTAACTATTCTCAAGAGCAAGAGAGTGTAGCAGATAGCTATGCTTTAAGATACCTAGATGAATCTGGCTATGATAATTTGGGTATGAAAGAGATTTTTGACTATTTTAAGAGTATTGAGCATGAAAACACTGAAGAGTATTTCCGCACTCACCCACTTAGTGATAAGCGTATATTTGCTGTACAGAATTATAAGGTTAAAAACAATATAAAACCAATCCTTGCAGATAAATTGCTGAAGTTTGAGCGTATGGTTGCAAAGCTAGACTCTTTCTTTGCTCCTATTCATGTGTTATCTAATAAATATGAAGGTAGTTCTAAGTATGTAAATGCTGTAATTCACTATAGGCAAGGAAAGATAGAAGAGGCTATTACTAAAGTTAATTCATTGATTCAAGAGTCACGCAATGATCCTTATTTATATGAATTAAAAGCGGAGATGTTATACAAAGCTGGAAATTTAAGTGAAGCAATAAAAATGTATGAAGAATCACTTAGATATTTATCTGAGAAGAATAACTATTTAGTGAAACTTGCGTTATCTCATACTTTATTATTACACGGTGAAATAGAGAAGGCAATTTTTTACCTAGAGCAGGTTGCAAGCGTAGAAACAAATAACGCCTTTGTCTGGAAGTATTTAAGTATTGCATATAAACGTAGCGCTGATATGGCAATGTATTATTTTGCTTTGACGAAAAAGGCTTGTATTGAAGGTAATTTAGAGAAATTTATGAAATACGCTGAGTTAGCTATTAAAACTTTACCGAAAGATAGCTCTTGCTTGCTGCAAATTGAGGATATGAAGGAACAATACACACAAAAACACACTTATTTTTAGGTTATCTTTCCCCACACTTATTCAACGTCTCTCTTACTTCATCGCTTATATTGGGTATAATTTTCGTTATAATCGTTTTGGCACCAAAAAATACACCACAAAACATACCTAAGGCAAAGAGAGCTGGCCATGGCATTCTACCAAATATTGCAAGCAAAGCTGCACCTATTATGACTACAGTCATAAGTGGCCCACCTATTCCCCAAATATAACCAATAATATTGCATATTACTTGGGCAGTTGTATCATCTATATCATTAGCAGCATTTGCGTAATCTGAAAAAGAGAGAAACAGCACTATACATAAAGCATTAAAAAATTTTTTTATTATATAGCTCATTCTTTTGCCTCCAAGTAATAAACTAACGCGAAAATAAATTTATATATATACTTATTTTAAAGTAAAACTTATAATTTGTCCATAAATAAGTGTTGCTACATAAATAGCCCACCATTGATGTTAAGCACATGTCCCGTTATATATTTTGCCTCATCGCTTGCTAAAAACAATACTCCTGCTGCTATTTCTTTTCCTGTTCCCATTCTTTTCATTGGGATGTTATCTAATATTTTTTCCTTTTGTCCTTCATTTAAAACTTCAGTCATTTTAGTATCTATAAATCCAGGAGCAATACAATTTACTGTTACATTACGACTTGCAACTTCTTTTGCTATAGATTTACTCATGGCTATTATCCCAGCTTTAGAAGCTGCATAATTTGCTTGCCCGGCATTTCCTGTCAATCCTACTATTGAGGAAATATTTATGATTCTTCCCCAATTATTTTTAATGAATTTCTTGCATGCTTCTCTATTTAGCTTAAATGTGGAGGTCAAATTAATGTCAATCACCTTTTGCCATGCTTCATCTGTCATTCTCAACAATAAGCTGTCTTGTGTAATTCCTGCATTGCATATGAGTCCATCAAAGCCTTTCATCAACTCACTTGCTTTATTTATTAGTTGATTTACCTCTTCAGGATTTGATAAGTTGCAAGGAAGTACGTGAATGTTTTTTTCATATTTTTTAGCAACTTCTTCGAGTATTTCTTTTTTTGTACTAGAAATACATAAAGTTGCTCTGGCCTTATGCATAATTTCTACAATTGCCTGGCCTATTCCGCCTGATGCACCAGTAATCAGAAATTTCTTATTCTCTAATCCAAACATAATAATTTTTATTTGTTCCAGCTCGTAACAGAATATTAAAAGACTTGCAATAGATTTTTTCATAACTTTCATTTAATAGAAGCTTCTTGACAAATCTTGTATTTATTGGCGAAATTATGGCGGCTGCATGCCTTTTTTATTTTTTCTATTCAGCCTAAACACGCTTCGTTTAAGCGTTAGCACATTATCAATTACAGTAATAAAATCAGCACCATGTGGATTCTTTTGCCTTTTTTTGATTGGTAAATTTCTTAACACTTATAGCTAAAGTAATTTAAGAGAGCCAGCGCGTGACTAGTTCTTATTACTTGATCAGTCTTCTGGATCCCAGTGTTTGGGCACTGGGATGACAGGAGTGTGAGATAAGGCTACATTCATACTCCAACAGGTATGACGGTGTCATTCCAGCACTTGATGCTGGAATCCAGAAGTCTTTACTATAAATAAGCATATTGAGCACAAAATTATGCTAAAACACAACGTTTTTGTTGAGATTATGGACGAACTGGATTCCAGCGTCATGCGCTGGAATGATATCATAGAGGTCATTGAGATGACAGAAAAGAGTACTGGAATGAAAGGAAAAGGGACTATTTAATGTATTAGCTCTGCTGAATTTTACAAAATTTATTACTCCTGCCTGACAAATTTATTAGAATAGTATGTATATTAGTGAAAATCCGAAAAAAATGCAAGAAAAGTTAATATATTACTTTAGCCAAAGCAACTGTGAAGGTAATGCAGCAATGAGAAATCTACTAGGAGGGAAGGGAGCAAATCTGGCAGAGATGTGTAACATTGGCATTCCTGTTCCACATGGTTTTACAATTTCCACTGCTGTTTGTCAGGCCTATTGTCAAGATAATGAATTGTCTTGTGATCTACGTAACGAGATAAAAAACTACATGAAGATGCTCGAAAATGACATCGGTTGTAAATTTGGGGATTTAAATAATCCCTTATTAGTTTCCATACGCTCTGGTAGTGTTAGTTCAATGCCGGGCATGCTTGATACTATTTTAAATGTTGGTCTAAATGATGCAACCGTTGTTGGTCTTGCAAAAAAAAGTGGCGAACGTTTTGCTTACGATAGCTACTGCCGTTTCATCATGATGTACTCCAATGTTGTACTACAGCTTGATCATCACCTATTTCAAGATGTTATTGATAATGAGCAGCAAAAGAGTGGAGCAAAAAGCTTAGCTGATCTTGATGTTAATGTTTTAAAGAAAATTGTTAATGATTTTAAAGAGATAGTATGTGAGAAAGTAGGAAAAAATTTCCCGCAGAACGTTGAAGAGCAATTGTTAAACTCAGTTAATGCAGTATTTGCCTCTTGGAAAAATGATAGGGCTGTTTCCTATAGAAGAATACATAATATTCCTGAAAACCTTGGAACAGCGGTCAACGTGCAAGCAATGGTTTTTGGTAATCTGAATGATAATTCAGCAACTGGTGTGATATTTACAAGGAATCCTTCAACTGGAGAAAAAAAGCTTTTTGGTGAGTTTTTAGTTAATGCTCAGGGTGAGGATGTGGTTTCTGGTGTTTATACTCCTATGCCAATTGACGGGGAGCAAGAAAGTACCATGGAGAAGTTGCTACCAAGTGTCTACCGAGAATTATGCGCGGTATGTGAAAAACTTGAAAGGCATAATAAGGACATGCAGGATATCGAATTTACTGTACAGGACGGTAAGTTATGGATTTTGCAGACTAGGTCTGGCAAGCGCACAGCCGAAGCTGCTATTAGCATAATAGTTGATATGGTAAACGAAGGAGTGATTACAAAAGAGGAAGGAATATTGAGAATTGATCCAAAAACTTTTGACAATTTATTGCATCCAGTTCTTGATGTTAAAATCGATCAAGAAGTAATAGGCAAAGGACTGCCAGCTTCTCCAGGTGTTGCTTCTGGATATGTAGTATTCAGTGCAAGTGATGCTGAAAAAGCTGCAGAGCAGGGTAAAAAAGTAATTTTGGTAAGATCAGAGACGAGCCCTGAAGATATTAATGGAATGAATGCTGCAAGTGGAATAGTAACAGCGCGAGGAGGTATGACCTCCCATGCCGCTGTTGTAACTCGTGGAATGGGTAAACCATGTATTTGTAGTCTAAGTGGACTTTATATTGATAAAGATGAAAAATTTCTTTTTATGGGGGATATAAAAGTAAATAAAGGTGAACCAATCACCATCGACGGAGGAACAGGAGAGGTTATGCTTGGTATTCTCCCTACAATTTTGCCTGAATTATCTCAAAAGTTTAAAACGATAATTAACTGGGTAGATAAAGTCAAAACAGTGAAGGTGAGAGCGAACGCTGATACTCCAAAAGATGCAAAAATTGCAAAAGAATTCGGTGCAGAAGGTATAGGATTATGTCGCACAGAACATATGTTTTTTGCTAGTGATAGAATCGAATTCATTCAAAAATTGATAATAGCTGATGATGAAAATGAAAGGGCAAATGCATTAAATAAACTCGAAGAAATGCAAAAGTCTGATTTCAAAGAAATGTTTTCTATTATGGAGGGCAAGGAAGTCACTATAAGATTACTTGATCCACCTCTACATGAGTTTTTACCTCATGATCAATCCATTATAGAAAAAATCGCCAGATCACTGAATAAGTCAGTTGAATCAGTAAAAAATAAAATAGCACAGTTATCAGAAAAAAATCCAATGCTTGGCCATCGAGGTTGTAGACTTGCTATTTCTCATCCTGAAATATATGGCATGCAAATTAGGGCAATACTCAGTGCTGCAAGTGAATTAAGGAAAGAAAAGAAGATAGAAGTGAAACCTGAAATCATGATTCCTTTTATCATGAGTGAGAAAGAGTTTATTCTGATATGCGAGTTAATAAAGAAAGAAGCCGAAAATTTCGATGTGAACTATTCAATTGGAACGATGATAGAACTGCCAAGAGCAGCACTTATTGCTGACAAACTCGCAAAACACGCAGAATTTTTTAGTTTTGGCACTAATGATTTAACACAAACAACTATGGGACTTTCACGAGATGATTCAGTTAATTTCCTCGATTCTTATAAGGAAAGCAACATATTCAAAAACGATCCCTTTGAGGTGCTAGATGTCGAAGGGGTAGGGGAATTAATCAGAATAGCTATCGAAAGGGGCAAAAAAACCAGAAAAGAAATTAAACTTGGTATATGTGGAGAGCATGGAGCGAATCCACAGTCCATAGAGTTTTTCATCAAATCAGGGGTTGATTATGTGTCATGCTCGCCTTATAGAGTACTGGTTGCAAAATTAGTGGCAGCACAGCTTAGCATAAGTTTGTTGGGTAAATAGCGATAACTAACTGTGCGAACATAGATTTCGCTAACAAGTAGCGGAATGATGATTTTTCAAATTGTCGATAAATCTAAGTCAGTTTAGCTATTTTGCTGCTGCTTTTTCTTTTCTTAATATCTTAAGAAAGATTGACTTTTTGTCTAAAATAATATAGGATAAAATAATAGTGAGTGAGGTAAAAATGTCAATATCAAAAGAACGTAAGGAATATTTACTAGAAAAGTTTAAATATGCTGCCAAAGAATTTGGCAAGTCTGGTACAAAGTCCAATCATCTAGCAGTACCAAAGGAACAGCAACTCTCTATTGATTTAGGTAATAGAAAAGTTTTTGGTATCATAAATAAGATTCTGTATTGGATAGAGAATAATTTTACTTATTTTTTTCCACGATATAATTTGTTTCCAGAAGTTGGAGTTGAAGGAAGAAAAATTCCTGGAACTAATACAAGGGTTAAGTATTTTAACTCTGATGAACAATTTGATCAAAGAAAATTTATTGGCGAGCAAGATGGGGAACTTAAGTTATACAACTTAGAGGGCAAATTATATGATACAACTGATAAAATTAGTAAGGGTAAAAAAGGTTGTGTAGCTTATGTTATCACGCTTGATGGAAAATTAGTAACTCATGAACATATTAATGTTAACAAAAGCGAATGGGCTTATCGTCATTCAACTCTTGCAGGCGGTAAGCCGATTTTATGTTCTGGTTTAATGAAAGTGGTAAATGGTAAAATAACTTATATAGACAATAATAGCGGGCATTATAAACCAGAATCAGCAAACTTATACAATGCAGTGAAAAAGTTAGAAGGTCTATTTTCGAAAGATGCGAAAGTTGTTTGCTTACCATATTGGATTAGCTTGAAAAAACAAATTCCGCTTACACGCAAAATTAATCTAGCCAAACGAGAGCCAGTAGAGGAATTCTTGAAAAGGATGGAGAAAAAAGGGAAAGATGGATTGACTCAATATGAAAGACATTTTGAAAAGATAAAGAAATTTAATGAGCAATATGAACAAAAATTGCTTCTTGCAAACTATAAGTCACCTACAAATGAACTGTCCTACAAACCAACTATACATAAAAAACACAGATTGAAATACTCTGAATATATTAACTTACACCTTAATTTTTTGAAAGCCTGAACAGACGAAATCTGTAAAACCAAAAAGAAACTCT
>NZ_JAIUJX010000006.1:32380-53196 GCF_053891855.1 Wolbachia endosymbiont of Protocalliphora sialia | reverse complement strand
ATCACTTTGAAAAAAATGGTCTAGACAAATGGGTGCATTATACTTTGAAATTGAGTTGTTTTTATGGAGGGTTAAATGATTAATGAATTATTTGCTACTGTACGTAGTGGAGATGCCAATCAAGTTGCGGATCTTATCAATAAAGGGGCTGATGTTAATGCCAGGGACAATAGAGGCAATACTCCTCTACATTTAGCTGTTCTTGCAGATAAATTACAGGTAGTAGAAAAGCTTATAGAGGGAGGGGCTGATGTTAATGCTAAGAATAATCATGGCGCTACTCCTCTGCACTGGGCTGCTCTTAATCAGAATGTCAATATAGTAGAAAAGCTTATAGAGAAAGGGGCTAATGTTAATGAGAAGAATAAATATGACAATGTCCCTCTGCACTATGCTGCAGGTTATGGTAGCTTAAGTGTAATAGAAAAGCTTATAGAGAAAGGGGCTGATATTAATGCTAAGTCCAGTAATGGCGATACTCCTTTGCATTTGGCTACTAAAAATAGTCATTTAGATGTATTAGAAAAGCTCATAAAGGAAGGAGCTAATGTTAATGAAAGAAACAAATATGGTAATATCCCTCTGCACTACGCTGCAGTTTATGGTAGATTAAGTATAGTAGAAGAGTTTATAGAGAAAGGAGCTGATATTAATGCTAAGAACAATAATGGCAATACTCCTTTGCATTGGGCTGTTAAAAGCAGTCATTTAGAAGTAGCTAAATTTCTTATAAGTAAACATGCTGACGTTAACGCTAAAAATAAAGATGGTTGGACATCTTTGCACTTTGCAGCTGCTTATGGCAATTTAAATATAGCTAAGTTCATTCTTGATGAAGAGAATGATGTTGATGCTAGAGGAGCTTTAACCGTAGCAAATACGCTTAGTAAAGAAAACAGCTCAGAAATACTAAACCTTCTAGAGGAAAGAATAAGGAAAAATGAAGAAACTACACAACATTTTATAAGACATAGGCGTCATCGATACTCACAAGAGGAAGGCAGTTCTCTATCAATAGGTGTCCATAATCGCCGTAGTATTGTAAAAGAAGATGAAAATTCATTGCAAAATGATAAAATAGGAGTTACAAGCGGAACAAGTAAGCCATCTTCATTTATCAATATTTTTGCTTACACTACGGTAGATACTATTAAAGGTATTTTTCAGTTTGTTTCTTCTCCTTTTAAGGCAGCTATAAGTATGGAACCTTCTAAAGCTATTACAGTTCAAGGTATTGATAACAACGGTATACTTCTTTTATTAGATGTATTTATAAGGAAAATCACAGGTCAGAAGTATATTTCCACAGTAGTTCAGTCTATATCACCATTAGAAGCACAGGGCTATGCATTAAATATTATAGAGGAATTTGAGAAAGTAGTAGAGCAAGCTGGATTAAAAAGTGGCATATCAATGCACCGGTTAAATATTGATTATGTAGAAATGAAGAAAGAGGTTGCTGCAAAAATCATAAGTGGTAAATTTAATGAGATTCCGAAGGTTTTAAACTCATATGTAGAGCAAGCATGCCACGATAGAGAAACAGGTAAGTTAAGTCCAAAGAAGTTTAACAAATTTATGATTGTATTTAGTAAAGGACTAGATTTAATAGTAAATCAATCAATAGAGCAGATATTACACAATAGAGATAGTACATTAGAAGTTGAAGAACAGCAAATAAACTTAGAGCCTCAAAGTTATTTAAGTAATACTTCTGTTCAAGGCCATTTAACTCAGGATAGAGGTTTAATAAATCAAGGTAAGGCTTAATCCTTAGCTTTTTGATTTCATCTAGTAAAAGGCCGGTAATTTGAGCTATAACATCAATGGGTACACCGGCCTTTATTTTGATGCCTTCAAGCAATGTGTGACTATTACGCCACCTAAAAAAATAATCATACACTGTCTTCCATAGAGGAAAATCTTTTGCTCTACTGGCAAATACCTTTCATTATGTATCGTATAGCATGAATAATCGTTCTGATTTTATGCTTTCTTGGCCACACCTTATGCAACTCTTGGCTCAAAAAATTTCCATTCTTTGTCACTTACATCACCTGGATATATTTTTTACTGATCCTATCATATTATCTTCCTAAATTCCTTTCAAGATATGTTCTAAAAAGTAGAATCCGTTCAGCAGGGTGATAAAATAAGATAGAAAAGACAGCCATAGAAATAAATGGTGTCATCCCAATATGATGCTTTCTCTGTCATCCCAGTACTTGACATTGGGATCCAGTTTTCTTTATAAATTCATCAAAAGTGCTTCATTTTATAACGCAAAATCCATACTCACCAAACCCAATGCATTACTTGCAATCTCAATTCCAGTATCAAGCACTGGAATGACACCATTTTTGCTTCGATATTTACACATTAGCCATGCATCTGAACGGATACAAAAGTAGAATTTATAATTCTATCTAAAAGGATACCGAAAAAGAGCAAGAGTCCTATCTGGGAATTATTTTTAAATATGGACATGCATTGATTAGAATCGTCTGGATTGAAATTTTTGTGTTGGTGGTGAAATATGAATCCTATAGCAAGTAAAGCAATATAAAAGATGTTATTTAATGATGATAGTATACCAGCATACAACCATGCCATTAAGGATATTAAATAAAATCTTTTCAACCAAGATTTTGTTGTATTGCCAAAATATAATGCAGTAGATTTCATTCCTAATTTCTCATCATCTTTTTTATCTTGATGAGCGTATATAGTATCATAACTAAGCGTCCAAAAGACGCATCCTATATAAAATAGCAAGGATTCTATGCTAATCTGGTTTGTTATTGCTGCTGAACCCATGAGTGATCCCATGTTGAAAGTAAACCCTAAAAATAATTGTGGCCACCAAACGTAACGCTTTAGCAAGGGATAGATAACTATCATGCACATTGAAATTATTCCAAGTATAAGAATAGTTTTATTGGTTAATAATAAGATTATCAGGGCAATAGACAGTAACAGTGAAAGTAAAGCCAAAGCCTGCTTTATGTTTAATGCACCACTTGCAAGTGGCCTATATTTTGTTCGTTCAACGTGCGCATCTATTTCTCTATCGAAGATATCATTGATTATGCACCCTGCGGGTCTCATTAAAAATGCACCTATAGTAAACAAAACAAGGAGAAAAAGAGCCTGATACGATAGAGAAGTTGAGGCTAAAAGAATGCCGCTTAAGCTAGAAAATAGCACAAGCCATAAACCTGTTAAACTGTGTATTCTCATTAATGAGAAATAATGGTTGAAATACATTAATTAAGTGTGATTATGTAATATTTTGCTTACATTGACAAAATTATCGAATGCTAAATCAGGCTTAAAAACTAACTCAGGTATAAATCGCAAATCAACATAACACAATATAGATTTACGTATTGACCATGCAGATTGGTTCATTTCATTAACAACAGTGCTGATATCATCATTATCATTTTGGATGTTTAATGAAGATAACACAATATATACATCTGCTTTCTTCAAATCTTTGCTTAGCTTTACATCAGATACTACTACTTTTTCATTAAGAACATTACCTTCCATTAAGACTTTTGATATTGCCCTGTGTAATACCGATGCTACTTTCAGGTTTCTAATTTCCTTTTTCATATTCAACTACTATAACGTCCTTTCTTCTTGCACTAATTGATAAGCTTCCAAAATATCTCCAACTTTAATATCGATATTACCCTCTAGCGATATTCCGCATTCAAAATTTACACCCACTTCTTTAACATCATCTTTAAATCTACGTAGTGCTTTTAACTTTCCTTCATGCACCAATTTGCTGCCACGTACTACCTTAATTAAAGAATCTTTTTTTATAACTCCATCAGTGACATAACATCCGATTATATTACCGGCTTTGGATGCATTAAATATTTGCCTTACAGATGCAGAACCAACACGAACCTCTCGTGTAACAGGCTTTAACATTTTAGTTAGATACATCCTCATGTCTTCAATAAGCTCATATATTATATTGTAAGTATGTATTTCTATACCTTTTTGTTTTGCTAATTCTCTTATTTTTGAATCCACTTTTACATTAAAAGCTAAAATTACTGCGCTTGATGCTTCTGCAAGCAGCACATCTGAATCTGTTACTCCTCCTACTGCTTTGTGTAGAATATTTAATTTCACTTGCTCTTTACCAAGCTTATCAATTGAGCTTGATATTGCTTCAATAGAACCAGTGACATCGCACTTTAAAACTACAGATAGTTCTTCTGTTTCACTATCATTACGACTGAATATATCTAAATTACTGTCGTCTAAATCTTCTTGCTTTTTCTTGATTAATTCTAACCTGTATTCAACAATTTCACGAGCCTGCCTTTCAGAGTTTACAACAACAAATTTATCTCCAGCATTTGGTACACCATTTAAACCAGTAACTTCAACTGGAGTAGAAGGTAGTGCCGCTTTTTCTCTTTGACCAAGGTGATTAACCATACTGCGTACTTTGCTGTATGTTGTACCAACTACCAATATGTCACCAATCTTTAATGTCCCTTCTTCAACTATTAATGTAGCTGATATTCCTTTAGCTTTATCTATTTTGGACTCTATTACCCATCCAAGTGCTCGACAATCCTCTATTCCTTCTAGCGTCATTAATTCAGCAATTAATAAAATTGCCTCTTCTAGTTTATCTAAGTTGATTTTCTTTTTTGCTGATACTGGCACAATTATAACATCACCACCAAGTTCTTCGGGGATGAGGTCATACTGAGGCAAACTATTAATTATTCTTTCTACATCGCCAGGTTGTGATTTATCAATTTTATTAATGGCAACTATAATAGAGACATTTGCTGCTTTTGCATGGTTTATTGCTTCAACTGTTTGTTTCATGATTCCATCATCAGCTGCAACTACTATCACAACTATATTAGTAATATTGGCACCACGTGCACGCATTGCAGTAAACGCCTCATGCCCTGGTGTATCAATGAAAGTAATTTTTTGCTTATTTTTTGTCGTTAATTGATAAGCACCTATATGTTGAGTGATGCCACCTGACTCTCTTTCTGCAACATTGGATTCACGAAATGCATCAAGCAATGATGTTTTACCATGATCCACATGTCCCATAAAAGTAACGATAGGTGGTTTTGGTCTTTTAGGTAAGTTTTCTCTGTTGCTTATGAAGAGTAAATTCTTTTCTTTATCAGCATCACTTACTCGTTTAGCCGTATGATTAAATTTTTTTGCTATTTCGCATGCTATATCTGGATCTACTAGATCATCTACTCTATAGCTCTCCCCAACTTCTTCTTTGAGCATTTTTAGCACACTCTTGCTATCTTCTGCCATACGAATAGATAACTCCCTGATAGTTATTTTGTCTGGTATAATAACTTCTCTTGCTATATTTTTACCCTTAGTAAACTTTGATTGTTTACTTCTTATACCAAATTTTTGCTTAAATACAGGGAGGTGTTCATTTCTTTCATCTATTGCCTGTGTAATTACTAGCTTAGAATGCTTAGAGTATATATCTTTGCTAGCTTTAAAAGACTTTTTATTATTGTTCTCATATTCAATACTATCTTCTTTTTGTTCAACTGAGTTAGTATTACTTAAAACTTCCTTATTTATTTCTTTAGGTACAGAGTGTGATTCATTTTTATCTTCAGCTTCTTGATTGCTTTCTTCTTTTTTTATTTTCTCTTCTTGTTCTCTCTGATTCCTTTCTTTCAGCAAAGTAGCATTCTGTACAGCATTAATGCGGGAAATTTGTTCTTTTTCAGTTAAAGAGCCTGATTTACTCTCGTCAAATAAACTATATTCTTCTGCAGAATGAATTTTTCTTCTTTTTTTTACTATTGTAGTACCAGTACTTTGACTATCTAAAGAGTTTAAATTAATGTCTAATTTAAGCTTGCTTAAGCCTTGTAGGGTTAATTTTTTATTACTGATATCTTCATTATTCATATTGTTTTTATATTAATCCAAGCTTTTTACGTGCTTCTATGATTATTAAATCTGCTGTATCTTTTAGATTATTTTTATTATTAGTTGAGGAAGAGAGTATGCTATAAAACTCATAATTTGATAAATCTGCTATGTCCTCTAAAGTTTTAATATTATGTTTACTAAGAGCAATTTTATTATCTATTGATAAGGCTAAGTTGATTACATTGTCTTCCATACCTAAATTTTTTAGCTCTTCTATTTTTCTATCATTCTCTGCTCTCAGGTAATTGTTTGCTCTATTATGAAGTTCATTTGCAATATCTTCATTGAAGCCCTCTATTGAAGCAAGTTCCTTAATTGAAGTGTTAGATATATCTTCTACACTTGAAAAACCTTCTGTTACCAATAATTGGCCCATAATCTCTTCTAAATTTAAAGCTTCAGCAAATAAAACTGAACATTGACTAAATTCTTTATTTCTTCTTTCTGATTCTTGTTGAGTGCTTAATATCTCAATTTTCCATCCAACAAGCTCTGAAGCTAATCTTACATTCTGACCCTTTTTTCCTATAGCTAAACTCAATTGATCTTCAGCAACTATTAACTCTATACAATTTTCATTTTCGTCAATAATGACCTTTGATACTTCTGCAGGAGTAATGGCTTTAATAACAAATTGACCCAAATCTGATGAGTAATGTATGACGTCGATTTTTTCACCGTTTAATTCGTGTATAATAGTTTTTATTCTATCTCCTTTAACTCCAACGCAAGCACCTACTGGATCGATATTCTTATCAGATGAAAAAACAGCAACTTTAGATCTTGAACCAGCGTCTCTAGCTATACCTTTAATTGTTATCAATCCGTCAGCAACTTCTGGTACTTCTTGATTCAACAATGCCTCTAAAAAGCCTTCATGAGTCCTAGAAAGAATGATTTGACGTCCATCGTCAGAGCGCTTAACAGCCTGTATGTAAGCTTTAACCTTATCGCCTTCACGAAATGACTCACCACCAATTAAGTTTCGTAAAGGGAGGTATGCTCCAATTCCGTTTATGTCTATAATAAGATCTGAATATTCTACTTGTTTAACTATGCCATACCTCATTTCTCCTACCTTATCTTTAAATTCCTCATATTGCTTTTTTAACTCTTCATCTTTGATTATTTCAGAAATCTTTTGCTGGGCAATTCTTGCTGAAACAAGATCAGTGTTAAGAGAAATCAACTCACTAATAGTATCTCCAACTTTTGCATCTTCTTTTATTAACTTAGCTTGTGTCAACTTAATTAAGTCACACTCATTTTCATTTGATTCATCATTAATGACTTTTAGTTGTCTATATGAGGTAACTTTGCCTGTGTTTTTATCTATATCAACTACAATTTTACTTTTGCTACCATACTTTTGTTGAGCTACTGCTTCGATAGCACTTTTAAGTGCATTTATTATAATATTAAAATCCAAACCTTTTTGAAGTGAGAGCTCTCCCGCTGTTTTTATTACATCAAGGCTTCCAACTATGTTATTCTTGTTGCTTTTCTGCTTAACACTGCTTTTACGATTAGCAATCATATAAATAAATCCAATTTAATTAGTTATAATTATAGCTTCAACAGGTAAAAAACGCTATCTTAAATGTTAAATGATTGCTAATTTAAGTCAAGTTTTTTCATGTCTTTGTATGATAAGCAATGCCGGAGTAAAGAATAAAGTTAAGACCGTTGCAGCCAATATTCCACTTGCTATGGTTGCTGAAATATCAACCCACCACTGGCTTGATGGAGCATCATATGTGATTTGTAGCGTAAAAAAACTGATATTTAACCTAGTAATCATCGGTATTAAACCAAGAACTGTAGTTGCAACGGTAAGTAGTATTGGCCTGATGCGAGAAATTGAAGCGTTTATTATACATTGCTTAATGTTATTTTTGCGCACCTTAATTTGCTGATGAAAGGCATCAAGCAATAGTATATTATTATTCACTATAATTCCTGCTAAAGCAATTATCCCCACTCCACACATGACAACTACAAAAACTTTCTGAATAAGAAAGAAAATGAAAAATACACATGTTGTTGATAAAAACACTGCTGTCATTACGATAAATGTATAGTATATGTTGTTAAACTGTGCCACTAGCACCAATATCATCAATGTAATTGCTAATATAAAAGCCTTTAATAAAAATGCTCCTGATTTTTGTTGATCTTCCTTGTCACCTTTGAAATCAATCTTTACTCCTTTACTACAGTCTTGAGTAATCGAATTTTGAATGAACTTAACTCTTTCATCAACAAGATAGCCAGTATCAACGTCAGCAGAGATTGTTACTGTGCGTGATCCATCAATCCTACTTAGTTTATTTGCCTTTTTTTCGGGAACGTATTTCACTATGCTACTCATAGAATATGGTCCATTTGCTGTATTAATAAAAAGGTTATCTATAGTTTTCATGTTGCGATTCTTTCTGGGAAAGCGTAGTACAATATCAATTTCTTCATCTGCGTTATTTGTTCTATATTTTCCAATTAATACTCCATTTGTAACCATCTTTATAAAATCACCGATGGTTGCAACACTTACTCCAGAGCTTGTAGCCTTACTCTTATCAATACTAATATTCCACTCTATTTCAGGTGCTGATCTACTATCTTGAATATTTATAAATCCAGATGAAGGTTGGTCCATAATTTTTAGGATTTTCTCTGCTACTGAATTCAAGTTGGATGCACTTCCGCTTAAGTTAATTTGTATTGGCTTGTCAGCTGATGGTCCTGACTTTTGTTCCTGTACATCAATTATTACTCCTTTTATGTTTTGCACACTACTCCTTATATCATTTAGTATTTGCGTAGCTTTGCGCCTGCAGCGCCAATCTACAAGTTCCAATTGAATTTTGGCAATAACGTTGTCTGAAAATTTTCCTGATCGAGCATAAAAAACATAAATTTCTTTTTCAACACCCAAAATATGTTCTTCTACTTTCTTAAGTATCAAATCTCGTTCTTTGGCTGATAAGCTTTCTTTTACTTTAACGCTGATTAAAATGTTATCTGAATCTACATTCGGAAAGAACTTTAATCCAGGACCAAAAGTAAAATATAATATACTAGACAAAAATAAAACAAATACAACAACACATACAAATTTTTTGGGGTGATCTAAGACTTTCTCTAACATACGTACATAAGTTCTTATTATAAGCCCAGTATTTTTTATCTCACCACTTTCTATAGCACTCATTCTTATTATTTCTTTTTTTGAAGTTATGGAAGGTTTACCAAATATTGCACCAAGTGTTGGTATAAAAACCAAAGCCATAATTAGCGATCCAGTTAAAGTTAGAATTATTGTAATTGGTATGTACTGCATAAATTTACCGACTGTATCGGGCCAGAGTAACAGAGGGAAAAACACTGCTAATTTAGTCAATGTTGATGATAAAACTGGATAGAACATATCATGAACTGAGGTGCAAAAGGCTTCTACTTTATCCATGCCACAAATCATCTTTCTATCAGCATATTCGCTGATTACAATTGCATCATCAACCAGCATGCCAACTGCCATAATTAAACTGAAGAGCACAACTATATTTAGAGTAATACCCATGAGGTAAAGAGCCATTATTCCTATTAGAAAGGAGCCAGGTATTGATAGTGCAACAAGAATAGCAGCCCTTGTTCCCATAAAGAGCATTATTATGGTTAATATTAGTAATACGGCAAATATTATACCATTTTCCAAGTCGTCAAGCACATCACGTACATTTTTTGACTGGTCATTCAAATAAACTACTTTTAAATTTTCAGGTAATTGATCTTTTGCTTTGTCCATTAAGTATTTTACTTGATTTACCGTGTCTATTATGTTTTTTCCATTACGTTTTGAAATTTCTAGTACAATGCTAGGTAGTCCATTAATACGAGCAAATCCTTGGTGATCCTCAAACCCAAGGTATACTTTTGCTATATCTTTGATTCTCAAAACTGCATCACTTTGAGATCTAATAGGAATATTCATAATATCTTCTATGTCTTTTAATAACCCTGATATTTTAATCGAATATTTACCGGTATCATTTTCTAGTGATCCGACTCCTACCAATCTGTTGTTGTTTGATATAGCTTGAAATATCTCATTTGATTGAATGTTATATTTTGTTAGAACTGTGGGCTCAATTATAACTTCCACTGTTTCTTTACGCATACCTGCTACTTCAACTTTAAGAACATTTGGCAGAGATTCTATTTCTTTCTTTAGTTTGCGTGCTATTTCAGTTAAAGTTCTTTCCGGCAAATTACCAATCAAGCCAACGTTTAGTATCGGAAATAAGCTCAAGTTTATTTCATTGATTATTGGAGATTCTGCTTCAATAGGTAATTTTGATTTTATGTTTAAAAGCTTTGAACGGACATTATCGAGCACTTCTTTATTATCATACTCTGTTCTAAATTCGAGTATCATGTGAGCACCATCATTAGTTGCAAAAGCTCTCAATTCTTTTACACCTTCGATGGATCTTAGTTCATTTTCTATAGGAAGCACTAATAGCTTTTCACTATCCTCGACAGAAATACCAGGAACCCCGACAAATACGCTAATTATAGGAATCTGTATATCAGGATTGCTTTCTCTTGGCATTTTTATATAAGTGTATGAGCCGAAGGTAAAAATCACGATAAGCAATAATATTACTGTTCTATTCCTCTCTATAATTAAGCTTTTCATTCCGGACATTATACGTATTTACATCATATTATAGCTAAGATAAATTATATATTAATTAATCCTTATATAGCTTTATGTAAATGATTAAAATTTTTACAATTTTGCAAGCGTAAGAAAATTTCTATATAATATGACTTTAGTATGGTATTTGAGGGATTATTATGGTAGCAGTTTTAAGTTTGACAGAAGGCAAGAATAAAGTGATCGTATCTGGGTTGGTTGGTGTTTCATCAACTTTAGTATTTTTAACAGTGATTCACATTGCTGCAAAGATAGCCATTATAGTTACTGCTGCTGCAGTTACTTACTTATTACTTTTGTTGATTCATAAAATAAGAACTAAAAAAGAACAGCCTGCTGAAATTACTGGTGTTTCAGGAGATGAAGGGTATAGCAGTGTTGATGAAGGTGAAGAAAAAGATACAGAAATATCCGCAAAAGAACCAGAAAGAGCTGAAACTGAGTTAGAAGAAGAAATAATAAGGAAAAGAGCACAAGAACGCATGGAGAAAGGATCACTTGGTGGCCCGATAAATGCGTTTGGCGAACCAATTCATGTGACTATAGATGCTGAAAATAGCAATCCTGTTGATTATACAAAAACTATGGTAGTGCCTGAGAAAATTATTCTTGGCATGCCAAATGATAAAACTCTTACACAAAATAGCTCTAGCTCTGTAAAGAATCAGATGAAATCTCTTCCTGAACACATGGATGTATTTGGTAATCCACTTCCTGAGCAGCCACCAAGCAAACTTCCCAATATAGGGCCTAAGTCTAAAAGTACGCAGAAACTATCTGCTGCAGACTTGCTATTACGGTATGGGAATGTAAATAATGATGTGAGGAAAGTGCTAGAATGGCCAATTACCTCAAAGGAGTTTAATGGGTTAGGGTTTAACAGGTAGTTGCTATATCAAACTCTCCATCTTATATTGAGGATCAGATGCAATGCCATACACTCTATTTGGCGGAGCAATTTTGTTCTCTATACCAAAAACTATACCTTCAATTATTGCTGTGAGTACTTTTTCAAGGTTACAATCTGCTCCAGGAACACGGTGCTCTAGGCGGCATCTTTTGGAATCGTTGCCAAAATAGGGGATTCTTATTGCAGCAGTTCTGTTATTCACTCCCCAACTAATCGTCGTTGGAGTATGAATATCTGGGTACTGAAATCTTAAATATGAATCATCATTTGGAGCAAAAAACAACATATGTTTTTTCATCATTGCACATAATCCACCTATGCTGTGAATCAGGTGGTCACTATATTTTTGCTTATTGCTATAAAATAAATTATTATTATTTGAATCCATGAGGCTAACATGTACATTTAGTGCGCTGCCTGCTCTATCCAAATAAGGTTTTGCTTTAAAAGAAACATTACCATCGAACTCTTGTGCTGTTCCAATCAGTAATTGTTTTGCCAACTCAAAATGCATAATTAAATTATCAGAGCTCGTATAACAGTCACTTTTTATTTCATATTGGTTTAAAGAACTCTCTTTCTCACAAAAAAATCCAAGAGAAGCTATTTTATTTTTGATGCTATTCAGAAATAAATATTCTTTTTTTATTCCCTCAGTGTAAAACTCCAGTTCAATACCGAATACAGTATTATGACTCAAATTACTTAATATAATCACAAATTTACTTCAATAAATTTATATTAAATCAGCTATATTTATACAAGTACTTTACTTATTTATCAGTAAATTTAATATCTTATTTATACATAATATATTACTATTTTTTAATGACATACTTCTAATCCTCGGTACAAGCGACATTTACAAATTGATTGTTTTTATTTCAAAAAAATGATCAATTTTAGTGCTTTTATACTCTTTACAACTCGTCAAAAAATCCTCATAATTTTAGGTATGTATTAAGTAGTGTTAGCTTTTTATCTTACAGTAAGCTATTGATTATCTTGCATCTTTCTGATTATTGTTCTTTCTTGGTGTGGTATATGAACTTAACTAACCCTAAGGTTTCTACTATGTTTTTTGATCAGATTATTACAGTAACGGACCACAATGTTACTTGGGAAAAAATCCAAAATTATCTCCATAATCTTTATGGAGAGGCAACATATAACAGCTGGCTGAGTTCACTAAGATTTATCAGCAACAGAAATGGAGAAGTTTTGTTGTCTGTACCAACAAGATTTATAAAGGAGTGGATTACAGTTCACTACATGGAAAAAATATTGTCATTATGGCAAAGCGAAGATCAAAGTGTATGTTCTATTGATATTCAATTAATTGAAGAAAGAAATTCAAATTCTAATACGATACTAAAAAATAGAGAGGAAAATAATCATAATCTTGGTTCACCACTGGATCCCAGATTCAGTTTTGATAATTTTGTGGTAGGAAAGTCAAATGAATTAGCATTTACAGCGGCAAAGCGTGTAGCGGAATCTATAGATCCAATATCAGGCAGCAATCCTTTATTTCTATATGGTGGAGTGGGACTTGGTAAAACACATTTAATGCATGCTATAGCTTGGGATATAGTTAATTCTCTATCAGCAAAGAGAAAAGTAGTATATTTATCGGCAGAGAAATTCATGTATCAATATATTACAGCGCTGCGAAGTAAAGATATTATGTTATTTAAAGAACAATTTAGATCAGTAGATGTATTGATGGTAGATGATGTACAATTTATCAGTGGTAAAGATAGTACACAAGAAGAATTTTTTCACACTTTCAATGCATTGATAGATCAAAATAAACAATTGGTTATATCAGCTGATAGATCTCCTAGTGATCTTGATGGAGTAGAGGAGAGAATAAAATCACGACTTGGTTGGGGATTAGTTGCAGATATCAATGAAACAACTTTTGAATTAAGACTTGGTATATTGCAGGCCAAAGTGGAGCGAATGAATATTTATGTTCCAAAAGATGTCCTAGAATTTTTAGCAAGGAATATAAAATCCAATATAAGAGAACTAGAAGGAGCATTAAATAAGGTTGCTCATACTTCGTTAATTGGAAGAAGTATGACAGTAGAATCAGCTAGCGAGACCCTAATAGATCTTCTTAGATCGAATCATAGGTCAATCACAATAGAAGAGATACAAAAGAAAGTAGCTGAATTTTTTAACATAAAGGTTGCAGATATGCAATCTAATAGAAGGCTCCGTAGTCTTGCAAGACCAAGACAAATAGCTATGTATTTTGCTAAGAAGTTTACACAAAAGAGCCTGCCAGATATTGGAAGAAACTTTGGTGGCAGAGATCATGCGACTGTTATACATGCAGTCAAACAAGTAGAAAATTTTATAAGAACTGACTCAAAATTTGCTGATGAAATCAATCTATTAAAAAAGATATTTAAGTAGTATTTTATTAATGATAACCAGGCTATTTTAATTTCTTTGATCAAATATCCTTTTCTTTCTATTTCATTAGATTAGGTGAGCCAGGTGTCAGTATTAGTAATGGTTAAAAAAACTAGAGAAAATAGCTAGTCTATTGCTTAAAAAGTATATAAAATCAAAATTTAAGTAGGAAATATGGCAGTTAGACTTATTCCGGACAATATTGATATCAAATTTAGTAAATATGGAAAAATGACAGCATTTATTAGCATTATTCTCGTCGTTTTTTCGGTGCTTACTGTTGTACTACATGGAGTGAATTTAGGAATAGACTTCACAGGTGGAGTTTTAATAGAGATAAAATCCTCAAGTGAGGATAATGCTATTCTTAATATATTAAAAGAGAATGGATTTACGATACAGAGTTCAAAAGCTGTTGATAACTTAGTTGTGCGGTTTAAAGATGAGGGAGATGAAGATAAAATTAAAAAGGTCAAAAGTATACTGGAAGAAAAATTCGGTAATGCAATAATTTACCGCAAAATAGACTATGTTGGTCCACAAATAGGTTCAACACAGATATTTGAAGGGATATCAGCCATGTTAATTGCAATTATTGGAATATTTTTTTACGTTTGGCTTAGGTTTAATTGGCAATGTGGACTTGGTGGAATAACGGCACTGGTTCATGATGTAATTTTAACTCTTGGCTTTATCAGCTTAACGAGTATTGAGTTTAATATTTCATCAGTTGCAGCTCTACTTACCGTGATTGGCTATTCAATCAATAATTCAGTGGTTATATACGATCGGATTCGAGAGTATCAAAAAAATAGAAAAGATGTAGAAATGGATGAAATAGTTGATTCCAGCATTAATTCGACCCTATTTCGCACTATGTTAACTTCAGGTACTACTCTTCTTGCCGCTCTTCCTTTAGTGCTGATTTGTACAGGTGTGGTCAGAGACTTCAGCTTAGTTATTTCTTTTGGCATTGCAGTTGGCACTTGCTCTGCAATATTTATTTCTGCTCCTATATTGACCTGCAGAGCTTTAATAAGCAGATGAAGCACAAATGTTAATATATTTATAATAAAATTGGTATATAGCTTTCATTATTCATATTATAAAGGAGTTTTTTATGGTAGATACTCTGAAATTGCAATTGAAAGATATTGACGATTTCAATTCATCAGGAGATAGTTTCGATGTTAAATTAAAGAATGGTGCAGAGTGCAATTTTGATGGAAATGATTTAAAGTGTAGGTATAACGCCAAAAGCCATAATCCGTTTAGCCAGCCTGTTCATAATCCAGATACAGATTACAGATTTACAGAACAGATAAAAATAGGGAATATTCAGTTTGATTCTAGCAAAAGTACAATTGATAATGAAATTAATAAGTTATTTAGTTTTAAAGTTAATGATGATACGGAAGGAAATTATGTCGCAGAGTATCCGGTATACTCAGATTTGGATATGGAAAGAAATATAAATATTGCCAGCAAAGATGGAGAATCTATTGTAAATATAAAAGGGTTTTCTGGGTATAATGAAAAAATTGGTAATGTTTATTTTACCGATATTTATAAAGGGGGAACACAGGCGTTAGTAAAATTCGAAGAAGACTCTTTTAAGGTTGAGAACAAAGGATTAGGTAATTTAGGCAGCAGGCTTGAGATCGAGAGTATAGATCAAACTTCAAGAGGAATTGATTTAGAAAGCAAAAGTGGAACGCTTGAATATAATGGTACTTACCAGATAAGGTACTACACGGAGCCATATGGTGATCACAATTTAGAGATTAATGTATTTTAAAGATCAATACCAGAATGCTGCTTATGTAAGCAGCATTTTCTAGTCACGATATAATATCAACTTATTGTCTCTAATAGTGAAATGAAAATACCTCAAAAAACTCATGCCAAGTAATGAATGGGACATAGAATGAGTATTAACACTAGCGTGCACATCATTAATTAAAAAATTTCCTATTTTAACTTGAGGTATTTGAACCACTCCAGCTTTTATTTGACCTTTTGCAGTTTCATATATTTTAAAGTCTTGAATGTTTTGTAAGTTAATACCAGCATGTAACGCATCTTTTTGCGATAGAACAATATCAGTTGCTCCGGTATCAAGCAAAAACGTTATATTACGATCATTGACTTGAGCTTGAATATAAAAGTGTCCATCGTATGACTTTGTAAATTCAATACTTCCGCCATTTTGAACCCTTCCTTTGTACGGTAGAAAAGTGCTCAGAAACCTATTGCTTAGTTTATCCCCTTGTGAATCAATAAACATTGCAGTAATGACTATTATCAGTAGCCAAATAACTAGATTTTTTGCTGCATTCATATTATTAAAATTTGAAGCCATAAGAGTAAATTTTTAAGATTAGCGTTAAAAGCTATTATTAAAAATAAGTAAATTTTATTGTTTTAGTACAATATTTAATATATACTTTAAGGAGGTATGTTCGATTTAATTTCATGTCAGAAGCAAAAAATTTAATTTTAGCAACAATTCTTTCTATATTGATTATAGTATTATGGCATATTATTTATGATAATTTTCTTAACACAAGCCAAAGCCAACCATCGATTGAAAATATTGAACATATCGAATCTTCTAACGACCTTGCTCCTATGATATACCAAAATCGTTCTGAAATTATTAATTCTACTAGAGAACAGAGAGTTAATTTAACCAATAACATGCTTGAAGGATCAATTTCTCTGAAAGGTGCAAGGTTTGATGACTTAATCCTAACTAACTACCACTTAGAACCGAGTTCTTCTTCTCCACAAGTGGTGTTACTGTCACCTGCAGAATCAAAAGATGTATATTTTGCAGAATTTGGGTGGCTCGATCCGAATGAAAAGATTAAAGTTCCAGATTCTAAAACAGTATGGCAAGCAAATAAACTCAATCAAAAAGAGGTCAATTTATTTTGGGATAATGAAAATGGCATTTTATTTAGAATGAAAATTAGCCTTGACGATAACTACATGTTTAAAGTTGAGCAAATTATTGAAAACAATACAAAAGATAATGTAGTTTTAGTTCCCTATGGTAAAATCAATCGTAAACGTGATAATATTAATGAATCCTATTGGATATCACATGAAGGAGTACTAGGTGCATTTAACAATAAGCTAGAGGAGTGGACATATAAGGATATTTCTAAGAAGCGTTTAATAAAGGCAAGCACGAGTGAAAAAAATTGGTTTGGTTTTGCTGATAAATACTGGCTTACAGCCATCATACCTGAGAAATCAGATAAAATAAATGTGAGCATTAAACACACGAATGTTAATAACATTGATAAGTTTCAAGCAGATTTTGTTAGACCGTACACACACATACTCCCTGGTACAAGTGCTTCTACTCTGAACTACTTTTTTGCTGGGGCAAAGAAATTGAATTTACTTGATTATTATAAAGACACTCTCAATATACCTTTGTTTGATAAGGCTGTAGATTTTGGTGTTCTTTATTTTATAACCAAGCCGGTGTTTTTACTGCTTGAATATTTTAACTTTGTTTTGAAAAATTTTGGCTTAGCAATATTATTGCTAACTTTAGTAATCAAACTTTTGATGCTTCCCTTATCTAATAGATCATATATTTCGATGTTCAAGGTGAAAAGCCTGCAGCCTGAATTAACTCGTATAAAAGAGTTGTACAAAAATGACAGCTTAAAGCAGCACAAAGAGACAATTGCGTTGTTCAAGAGAAACAATGTAAATCCAATTTCGAGCATTTTCCCTATGCTCATACAAATACCAGTATTTTTTGCTCTGTATAAAGTATTATTTGTTACTATAGAGATGAGACACGCCCCTTTTTATTTATGGATTAAGGATCTTTCAGCTTCTGATCCAACAAACATTTTTACATTATTTGGGTTGTTTAATTATAACTTTCCTATTTCTATAGGCATTTTACCTATAATTTTCGGCGCTACCATGATAATTCAGCAGAAGCTAAGTGAGAACGATCAAACCAGTAAAGATGATATTCAAGTAAATGTTATGAAGTTTTTACCTTACATTTCTGTCTTTATTTTTTCTTCTTTTCCTGCCGGCCTGGTAATATATTGGATATTTAGTAATATTATAACTTTAATTCAACAATCATTAATAAAGTTGTTTTTAACGAAAAAAGTGGTAGTAAATGTCGAAAATACTAATAGTTAATTCAATTTATTATGCTGAAATAGCAAACCTTTTGCTTGAAGGTGCAGTCGATAGATTAAAAGAAAGTCATGCAAGCTATGACATAATTGAAGTTCCTGGTGCATTTGAGATACCAGCTACAATTCTCTTTGCAGTAAAAAGCAAGAATGCTAATTATGACGGTTATTTAGCTCTTGGGTGCGTGATTCGCGGTGAAACCGATCACTATCAATATGTTTGTAAAGGAGTAATCGAAGGCTTAAATGAAGTTATTATGCATTATGCAATACCTCTTGGTATGGGCGTAATTACCGCTGACAGCAAAGATAAAGCACTAATTAGAGCTGACAAAAATAAAAAGAACGTTGGTGGCCATGCAGCCTCAACTGTTTTGCATATGATGGATCTACACAATAAATTAAAATAATGGAGGAAAAACCAGTAGATAAAAAGTGGCGCATCAAAAGAAGCACGGCAAGATTTCTTGCTGTACAAATTGCTTATTCAAATATTTTCGTAGGTTACAACAAAAGCACTTTTAAACTGGAAAATTGTGAGCTTAAGGACTACATAAATAAGTTGAGAGATATATTTGAATGTGAAGAATTTGACCATCAGTTCTTAGAAAACTTGTTATATAAGGTTATAAAGAGCAGTGAAGAATATGATAAAATAATAGAGTCTTATTTACATCCAAGCTGGTCACTTTCACGATTAAATCTTATAAGCTTATCTATTTTGCGTGTTGCAATATGTGAGTTGATTAATTGCGATACACCAGTTCCAGTTGTCATTAATGAATATACTAACATTGCATCTGATTTACTTGATAAACCAAGCGAAATTGGTTTTATTAATGGATTATTGGATAAGGCAAAAGATGCAGTTAAATTAAATAAAAATCCTTAGCAAATTTCTTATAAGTATGTGAATATCTATTTTTTGAGACAGTTTCTACAATAAGTTTAAGTCATTAACACTAAAAAAATGAAGGGAAGACTTATTCCTTTTATACTTGGCTGCTTAATGATCTTTCTGGCTTTTCGTGTTCAACTTTTGGTGATTTAACAATTGAGCTTGGCACAAATTCGATGATTACTTCTTTAGCATCATTTTCTTCAACTCCTAAACCTAACGTTTCTAACTCCTGTTCACAATTTATTTCTTCAAATATACCATCACTATTCTTTTTGTATAGCTGATGTAGATCAAGGAGTTTAGTGTTGCCAAGCAAGATCGGATCAGGATTATCAATATATCTAATCTGGCCATAACTTGCAGCTTTGAATACTTCGCCTTTTGAGTTAGTAAAATCTATGGTATATTCACCATTTTCGTTCTTATAGTTCTCTTCAATAAATTTAAGATCTTTATCTGTTACCTGCAACATCAGGTATCTTTGACAGCTACCAGTAACAATTCTCGGAGCTTTAAGCTCAGATATTTCATTATTTTTCATGATGGAATATGTTATTGAAGCAATCAGTGCAATGGTAACAGTTGCAAGTAGATTTGTTCCAATTGGCCCTATTATACAAGCTGAAGACATCCAACATGGAACTGAAAGTGTTGTTGCTGCACCTATGACACATAGAGAAGTAAGTACTATAAGTACAATGGCTGTTTTTTGAGGATGGTTCTTAGAAGTTAACATAATTACCTCATTTAAATAAGTTGAAGTAATATGTAAAAAATTATTATTGTCAACTTATAAACAATAAATTATCTACCACTTGAGCCAAAGCCCCCTGCATTGCGGCTGGTTTCTTCTGTGCAGAATTCTTCTCTGTCATCCCAAATTACCTGAGATACAGGAGTGATGAGGATTTGTGCGATTCTATCTCCTCTTTTTATTTCATATGGCTGATTACTTAGATTAATTAGGCAAACTTTAACTTCACCTCGATAATCGGAGTCTATAGTGCCCGGAGAATTTAAGACAGTGATTCCATGTTTTGCAGCAAGCCCAGAACGTGGGCGTACTTGTCCTTCAAAACCGTTTGGTATTGCAATCACAATGCCAGTTGGAATAAGTAACCTTTCAAGTGGATTTAAAATAACAGAGTTGTCCAGTGCGGCATAAAGATCCATGCCAGCACTCTGCATAGTTGCATAACAGGGAAGAGGCAAGCTTTTGCCATGTGATAACTTTTTTATTTCTACTTTAATTTTATCTCTTTGCATTTTTATTCACCAGTTATGAAAATTTGATTGTAGCATGTAAATTATGCCTGTAAAAGATAAGAAAACTACTTGACAAATATTGCCAACTTTCCTTATTATGACACTAAGGGTATTTATGACTCAAAACTTGTTTTTGACCTGCAAGCTCAATAACAAAAATTCAGTAAAAAACTTAAGGTACTTATTGGCGGATTACATAAAATTATAGCGGCTGCATGTCTTTTTTATTTTTTCTACATTCAGCCAAAACGCGCTTATTTTAAGCGTTAGCACATTATTACAGCGCCAGTTTAAATTATTATAGGGTCAAACTCACTAAGTGGGGATCCTTTTGCCTTTTTTATAATTAGTAAATTTATTAATATTTTGGATTAGTGAGGAGTCCTATAGTATAATGCACCCCATAAACTAGACCAAAAAAAAATGGTTGATCCG
>NZ_JAIUJX010000006.1:0-12380 GCF_053891855.1 Wolbachia endosymbiont of Protocalliphora sialia | reverse complement strand
GATCACTTTGAAAAAAATGGTCTAGACAAATGGGTGCATTATAGTTCCAGATAATATTCGTCAAGTTTTACAACAGGCTCAAATTAACGTTCATGATGTTTCTGTTACTCAACAAAGAGATGGTTATAATTGTGGCTTATGGGCGTTAGAAAACGCTAGAGGTATTAATGCTGTGTTGCAAGGAAGTAGAAGTAATATTCCTGATGAAATACGTAACCGTTTGCAAGTTCAAGGAAGAGATGAAGCTTATTTTATACGCACGAGAGAAAATGTTTCAGACAAATTAAGTATAGATCCACAACGTATAGCTAATCTAGAGGCTGTACTTGCTGAAACACAAGCACCTAGAAAGAAATTTGACCTAAATAATTGTGTAAAACAAGGTAGTAGAAAAAGAAGAAGTATTAATCCTTGTTTATTTTCATTGGATGATGTAAAAAAGTTTATTAAGGGAAGGGTAGATGAAAATAATATAGATAAGATTATAGTTGATAGTGAAAAGTTCCTAACTTATGTTAAAAGTAGTCAAAATGAAGGGAAAAATGCTCAGCTAATAGAGTTCGTTGGAGATAAAAATATCGAAGGTAATCATAAGTACTTATTTGATAAGGTAGTTGAAGATCAAGGGTACGGACGTTATATTGAAAATGAACGTATTAAGAATTTGCACGGTGACATTTCACAGCAAACTGGTAGTACAACAAAAAGCTCAAAGTTGAAAAGCAGGTTAATGAACGCTGCAGGTGGAATACAATTAATAAGAGGAATTCATGGAGCTATTGTATCTTGTAAAGATGGAACAGCAATAGATTGTGGATTAAATTTAGGTGGGATAGGATGGTCTTTTGCATCTCAACCAATTGAGAATGTAATGGTTAAAATTACTCCAAAAGTTGTAGCATCAGCTGAAAAGGTTGCAGGAAAAATTGTATCAGGCACTCTGGGTAAACAGACAAAATTTGCTATTCGGATTGCAGGTGTAAAGTTTGGAAGTACAATAGCAAAAGGTACGGCAGGAGCTATAGCTGGTGTTTTTGATATTGTTGATATAGGTATGTCAGCAAGTAATCTTGTTGATTGTAAAAAAAGAGAGGATAGTGATAATCCATGTGGAGAAAAGGAGATAAGAGATAATATAGCATCTATATCCTTTTCTAGTGTATCATTTGTTTCTGGTGTTGCTCTTACAGCAGCAAGTATGCCGGTAGTTGGTATTGCAGTTGGGTTTGGGCTCATGGTAGGTTATGGAATTTATAGTGGTGTCAGCAATATCGTGGAGTACGAGAAAAAGTATGATACGACCCATGATGAAAATTGGCGTATTTTTTGGCATACATTTGCTTTTCAACCTGTACCACTAGATGTGCAACATCTTGCAGCAAGAAAGGAAATGGTTAATAGTCTCACTAAAGGAGCGTGGCAAGCTTTAAATAATAGCCCTAATAGTACTGTTGCTTATGGTATTGGTCTTGGAAAAGTAAGCGGTAATACCCTTCGTCCAGATTATGCAAAAATTCTGATGGATAAGGAAGACACTAATACCGAAGATCTTTCACGTGTTATACCTGATCGTATACCGGGTGCTAGCAGGATTTGTTTGCCAAAGATTACTGGGCAAGATTATGAAAAAGGTATTACAAATTCAGTTCAACCGCCTTTATACTACTGTGATAATGCAATGGTTATTAGTCACGATGGTAGAGTAGGTGTAAAGCAAAATGGCAAAACAATTGTCTATGATCTACAGAATGTAGATAATGGTGTCATTATTGGAAGCAACGAATGGAACAATAATTTTCTAATTTATCCAGGTGCAACAAGAATAACTGGTGGTAATAATGTAGTAAATAGGTTTATTGTAAATAACATTGGCTTTTCAGGTAAAATTATTGGTGGAGGTAACTCTGTTAATATAATTGATTTAAGTCAATTGAAAGATCCAGTTATAGGAATGAACGTTAACTATCGTTTTAAGCCTAATGCCTCTGGGTCATTAAAGGCAAGAGTAAATGGTCGTTGGTTAATCAATGATCAAATTGATAATAATGGCATCTTTAATTATTACTATGTTGGAAGAAAGAACAAGGTGGATGAGATTTTGTGCATGGGTTACTCTGAGCACTTTATAGGAACCGATGATCGTGAGGTTATAATAGATAGTGGCGGTGGTCTTGATAAAAATAGGAAAGATGTAGTTGAAAATTGTAAAAAAGTAATTATTTCGCCGTATACTACAGTCAAAGGTGGAAAGAGCAATTATACTTTTTACGTAAAAGCTGCAGACTACAAAGGTAAGGGTTTATATTCAGAAATTGATGTAGATGGAACAGGAACTATAATTTTTCCGGAAATCGATTTATTAGGTGATTGTGATCAAATCACTTATTCCACAGACAGTAATACTTTATCTTTAAAAATAAATTTTGGTCAAAACAATCAATTTACTCTTGATGTAAAAAATTATGTTGAGCAAAGCAGTAATAAACCTCGCTTTGCACTAATAGATAAAAATGGTAGTAATATTGTTCCTAAGATTGAAAGATCAGACTCATCAACTATAAAAATTACTTCATTTGAATTACATTCAGAACATTCCCTAGATAATTTTGACAATGTTGAAAATCATTACAAAAAAATTCTAAATAATCATAAGAGTTATAAAGTCTTTGGTGTTATTAGAGATAAAGTACAAAATCAGGATAATAGTACAGTTCCACATATGTTTTTTGGTTCTTCAGAAGATGATATAATAAATTTTGATCAAGGAGCCATAGTTGCTAGAGGTGGAGATGGAAGTGATGTGTATTTTATTAGCAATGATATAAATAGTAGAGAAGTTAAAATTGATAATAATTCAAATGATAAAAAACTGGATATACTATTTATGCCAATGGTTGAAAAAGATTTTTCAATCCAGCAATGTGACCTCTATTTAAAGCACAATAATAGTAACATTCGAGTAAAAAATTACCTTCAAGATTCTAATTATAGGCATCTTATAATTATGAATAAAAAAGGAGAAACTTTTATCCCTAATATACAGTCAATATCATGTTCTCCCTCTTCTTCGAGAAATGGTAAATTAGTTCCTTTTTTCCACGCTACACAAGCTCAAAACATGTTTGTGTTACCTAAAGATTTTCAAGATGATCATGTAGTGATAGATTCCCGTCTTGAAGATATTGAGCGATATAGAAACAAAGATCATCTTTTACTGATAAGGAATAACGAGGTTCCTTTTATAATAAAAGTAGAAAATTTTTATGATAATCAAAGTAAATGGAGAAACGTTAATTTTTTTCTGTGGAATGATGGTAATTTTTCCTCATATCTTGGTTTACAGCAAGAAGTTAATGGAATAATGGACTATCAAGATAAACTTAAGAGTGATTATGAGAAAACTGTAAAAGAATACACTATAGACTTCACTGAGTCTGTCGATATTACACATAATCAAAATGGTACTTTAAATTCGATAGAGGAAGATGAAAAGCGTATAGGAGTAATGATACTAAAGAATATTACTCCAGATCGGATTAGAGTTTCTAGTAGTAACACAGATTTGGTGTTTTCTGATGAAGTATCCAATCACACAATCAATATAAAGAATTGGAATAATTCTGAGTCTCATAGAATTTCTACGTTGGAGTTTGATCTAGGTTTAGAACCAATAACGCTCGGTAGATTAGATAGGTTTAGCTTATATGAAGTAGGGAAAGTACAAGACCTAATTGAAAAAGCTTCAGAGAATTATAAAAATAAAAGTAAATATGCTCCTAAAGTAGAAAATGACTTTAAATGTTTAGTATCGATTGATAATTTTATAATGGAAAACAAGAACCCAATATACCAATGTTTAAGTTTTTCTTCACTTCAGGACCATGTAAGCTTTACAGAAAATTCCTGTAGTTTAGAACAAATTGAGGAATTAAAAAATAAAACGCCAAGTAGTAATCAGATTTTAACATTGCTTGAAAAGTTAGAAAACAACCTTTTGCTGAATGGCTATGATTCAAACATAATAGATCAGTGCAATAATTGGATGATCTCTTCAGGGTTGGGAGTATTGAAACCTTTGGTAAGTACAGCAGTTTATGAAGGTAAATGGGATGAAGTTAAAACCCTTCTTGATAAAACTGCTAAAAAAAGTAATGTTGATATTGAATATAAAAATCAGTGTTCACAGAACTGGACGCCTTTGCATTATGCTACTTACAACGGTAATGTAGAATTAAGCAAGAGTGTATTCAAAGCATTTTTAGAGAAGAAAGGTAATATTAATGCTTTAGAGAGTACTAGTTGCAACAGTGATAATTGGGCGCTTTTGCACTATGCTGTTCATTATGGTAATCCTGATATGGTTAGCTTTCTTATAGATAAAGGTGCTAGTATTGAAATTAGAAGTAAGGAGGGTAAGACACCCCTGCATTTGGCTGTTGAAGAAGCAAAGCAAAACGTAATTAATCTTCTTCTTGATAGAGGTGCTGATATCGAGGCTAAAAACAACGATGGTAGAACACCTCTATATTTAGCCGCTTACAATAATGACTCAGGTGTAATTGAACTTCTTTGTAACAGGATCAAGACTAAAAGTAATGACGCATTTAAAATGATAAAACAGGTTGAATTTTTAAAGAAGGAAGTTGTTAACCAAGCAAATATTCCATCTAACGCAAAAAGATTGGTAGAGTTTTGTATAAGTAGTTTAAAAGGTTCGATAAAAAGTACAGCAAAAAAGGTGCTAAAGGATGGTATGCTGCATAATCGTAGTGCTTCGACTATTGAACTTTTGGATGAGATTTATAATTTTGATGAAAAGTTGTTTGATAGAGCAATTAAGGAAGCTGTAAGTGACGTATACTGGCAAGTAGATAAAAAAGAAATATTAAGGTTTATATACAGTCATAATAACCCTGGTCAGAGTATCTCAGGTTATATGGCTGTGTTTGATAAAATGCCGAAGAACGATGGTGCAGTATTTGAGTTAGCTCACCGTATTAAAAGTACAGTAAACTCTAATAAATATTCCGGGGTCAGTTCAGAAAAAAGATCTGATCTTGAAAGGCTAAAAAGTAAATTACCAGAGTCAGTGAGAAATGCGGTATTTTCATCAGAGGTATGTATTAAAAATGTTGAGTATGGAAGGTACTTGTACTCACCTAATAATGATTGTATGTACCACTTAAACAATTGTGACAAGGATAGGCGGTATGTGTTCACTTGGAAATCAGGGGAAAGTGTTATCAATGGTGTTTGGAAGATTGAAGATTGTGGATCTACTCGCAAGAGACGTAGTATACAAGGGTCAAATGGTTATAATCAAAGTGTAGTAGACTATCAGTCAATATTGACTGAAGAAAATAGTCAGCAAATAGCAAGTAGAACATCTGCTATGGTTGAAGATGTTGAAAGGCACACCTTTTTAAATCAGTCAAAAAATAAGTTAGATTTAGATAGTTGTTTAAATAATAGAGGGAGAAGCAACGCTGCGGATTCTATGAGGAGAGATGTTTGTAGTGAACTCAATGCAAGTGGGAGAAAAAATATTGTTCTAAGCGGAAACGATGTATGTACAATTACTTCAGGTCATGAAACACTTGATATTGAAAACTTCCCTATTCAAGAGGTAATCATTAATGAGGATGTCAATGGAAAGAAAAGTTTAAGAAGTATATTAGATTTACATCAGCTGGTACAGCAAGTAGATAGGGATTTGAGTATAAAACCGACACCAACGATTATTAAAGACAAAAATGATTTATTAATTAAGTTATCTATATCAGCTACCGGCTTGCAGCAAGATGTAATAACAGTTAGGCTGAAGGATGCACTTATAAATAAGTGGTATAAAAAACTACAAATTATTTTTGATAATGCACCGGTGGAAATAGATGGTAATCTAGATTTAAAGTCTTCATTCTTTATTTCTGATGAGAAAATTATTGTAGTAAGACCTCAAGACATAGAAGAAAATAGTAAACTAATTATATCTAAAAAAGCAGGGCGGTATACCTACCTTCATGATAAATATGACTTGATAGTTACCAATGCCTTTAATGCTGGCATAGAAGCAAATGAGTTGTGTATTATATATTTTAGAGATTTCTATAAAGAACCTGAAATGAAAACATTATCTATAAAATTTACTGACAAAGAGATATTATTAAGTAATGAAGTAGATAAAATACATAATTCAGATAGTATTGATAAATTAAATAATGTGAGTTCTATTGTTAATTCACAAGAGAGTTCTATACATTTAGAGGTTCCAAACAGTGGAGACATAAATGCTCAAGGTAAACTTGACAGAACACTGTTGCATCTTGCTTCCGAGGCGGGTGAATTTGATAAGGTTAAACTTCTTCTTGATAGAGGTGCTAATATTGAAGTTCAAGATAAATTTGGGTACACACCAATATTTCTTGCTACTCAACAGGTAAATGGAGCGTGGTAGAACTTCTTCTTGATAGAGGAGCTAATATTGATGCTCAAGACAAGGAAGGTAAAACACTTTTACACTTTGCTGCATCAGGAAATAATTTGGATATGGTTCAATTCCTTCTTGACAGAGGTGCAAGTATCGAAGTTCAAGACGGGCGTGATTGGACACCGATACTTTATGCTGCTCAGTCAGGTAAATGGGGTGTGGTCAAACTTCTTATTAGTAACGGTGCAAAATTTAATAATGAGATAACGTATCAGGGAACGCCTTTACATTTTGCTGCTCAAGGGGGTAATTTGGATATAGCTCAATTTCTTCTTGATGAAGGTGCTGTCATCGAATCTCAAGACAAAGATGATAAAAAGCCTTTAGATCTTGCTGTTGAAGCAGGAAGGTTGAACGTAGCAAA
Source organism: Wolbachia endosymbiont of Protocalliphora sialia (assembly GCF_053891855.1). Classification (NCBI taxonomy): domain Bacteria; kingdom Pseudomonadati; phylum Pseudomonadota; class Alphaproteobacteria; order Rickettsiales; family Anaplasmataceae; genus Wolbachia; species Wolbachia endosymbiont of Protocalliphora sialia. The sequence goes on along the minus strand of NZ_JAIUJX010000006.1, from coordinate 5,529 downwards.
ACTTCTTCTTGATAGAGGTGCTAGTGTCAATGCTAAAGATAAGAATGATAGAACACCTTTAGACTTAGCTACTAAAGGAGATATGATAGAGCTTTTGAAGAGAGCGCAGATGGATCAAGGATTGTCAATCAATGCACGAGAGGGCACTTTTGATAAAGTGGAAGATCTTATTGCTCAAGGTGCTAATTTAGAAGCTAAAGATAATAATGATAATACTCCTCTACATAATGCTTGTAATAATGGTCACTTTAACGTAGCAAAATATCTTATCGAAAAGGGAGCTAGTTTAAAGGCTAAAAATAAAGACAATAAAACACCTTTAGAGTTGGCTGATCACAAGGGTTACATAAATATAGTAGAAATGATAAAGCAGATACAATCAGGATTAGATGAAGAATTGTTGTCTGCGGTGAAAAATGGTGATCCTAATAAAGTTGATGATCTTGTTAGCCATGGTGCTAGCTTGGAGGTGAAAGATAGCAATGGTAACACTCTTTTACATTATGCTTCTCAAAATGGTCATTTAAAAGTAGTAGAATATCTTATCGAAAAGGGAGCTAGCTTAAAGGCTAAAAATAAAGATGGTAACACACCTTTAGACTTGGCTGTTAAAGAAAATATAAAAGAATTTTTGAAAAAAGCACAGTCAGGTTTAAATAAAGAATTGTTGGCTGTAGTAAACGGTGATGATCTTAATAGAGTCAAGGCTCTTGTTAGCCAAGGTGCTAGTTTAGAAGCGAAAGATAATAGTGATAATACTCCTTTACATAACGCTTGTAATAATGGTCATGTGAAAGTAGTAGAATATCTTGTCGAAGAGGGAGCTAGCTTAAAGGTTAAAAATAAAGATGGTGAAACACCTTTGCATGTAGCTGCTCAACATGATAGTACACTTGAAGTAATTGAATTTATTTTGAACAGAGATCTTAGTGGTATTAATGATATAACTAATAACGGTAGAACACCTTTACATTTAGCTATACAAGGAAATAAACCAAGTACAGTCAAACTTCTTCTCAATAAATGTGCTAATATTAACGCTAAAGACAAGGATGGTAAAACACCTTTGGATTTGGCTATGCAAGAAGGTTATACAAATATAGTGGAGATGATAGAGCAAGTACAATCAGATTTAGATGAAGGATTGTTGACTGCAGTACAAGATGGTAATCTCAATGAAGCTGAAGATCTTGTTAGTCGGAATGCTAATGTTAATACTACAGATATATACAGTTGGACACCACTACATTGGGCTGCATTTGAGGATCGTTTAGAAATTGCAAGGTTTTTGATAAAAAAAGGCGCTGATATTAATGCTGCAGATAAAGGCCCTTATGGTAAAAAGCCTGTGCATGTTGCTATTGAGAACAATAGTAAAGATATCATAGGGTTTCTTCTCAGCAAAGGAGTGAGTATTAATGATACTGACAAGCAAGGTTATACACCACTGCACTATGCTGCATGGAGAGGACGTTTAGAGATTGCTGAGCTTCTCGTTGATAAGGGAGCTAGTATCAATACTGCAGACGCCTCTACTGCTGGTAAAAAACCTATACATGTTGCTGCTGAAAATAATAGTAAAAGTATTATAGAGTTTCTTATCAGCAAGGGGGTAAACGTTGATGAGGCTGATAAAAATGGTTGGGCACCTTTACACTATGCTGCTAAGTTTGATCAATTAGAGGTTGCAAAATTCTTGATAGAAAAAGGAGCTAATATCAATGCTGCAGATACTTCTACTATTGGTGAAAAACCTATACATGTTGCCGCTGAGAATAATAGTAAAAACATTATAGAGTTTCTTATTAGTAAGGGAGTGAGTGTTAATGATACTGACAAAGATGGCAGGACACCGCTGTACTGGGCTTCTTGGAATGGTCGTCTGGATGTAGTAGAGTATCTTATAGGTAAAGGAGCTGATATCAGTGCTAAAGATAAGGATGGTAGAAACCCGCTAGATGTGGCTAAAGGTCACCAATATGATAATGTTGTAGAGTATTTACAACAAGCAGAATTACGGCTAAATAAACAATTGTTGACTGCAGTACAAGATGGTGATTTTGAAAAAGTTAAAGATCTTGTAAGCCGAGGTGCTAGCTTGGACGCTGCTAACATTGATGCTCAAGATAAGGATGGTAAAACACCTTTGCATTTTGCTGCTCAAGAAGGTAATCTGGACATGGTCCAGTTTTTTCTTAATAGAGGTGCTAACATTAAGGCTAAAGACATGTATGGTTGGACCCCTTTACACTTTGCTTCTGCTTACGGTAAGTTTGATGTAGTTAAATTTTTTCTTGATAGCAATATTAACATTAGAGCTAAAGATAGATATGGTGATACACCTTTACATTTGGCTGCCCAAAATAATGATAAATCTGAAATAGTTGAGTCTTTTTTAGATAGTGATGCTAATAACATTAACGATAGAACTAATAATGGTTGGACACCTTTACATGTAGCTGTACAAGGAAATAAGCCAAGTACAGTTAAACTTCTTCTTGGTAGAGGTGCTGACATTGAGGTTAAAGATACTTACGGCCAAACACCTTTAGACTTAGCTACTCAAAAAGGTTACACAGATATAGTCAAGATTTTAGAACAAGAACAATTAGGCAAAGAGTTGTTTACTGCTGTAAGAGAATATGATTTTTCTAGAGTTGAAAAGCTTATCAGTCGAGGAGCTAATATTGATACTAAAAACAAGAATGGTAAGACGCCGCTAGATATTGCTATTAATACAAAGAACACTCTTGAAGAGAATCAAGGATCTCTCAATAATGCATTATTGCTTGGCCAACAAGGTCGTATAGTGAGAATTTTAGAACATGAACAATTAAACAGGAAGTTATTTACTGCTGTAAGAGAAGAAAATCTCCCTAAAGTTAGAGAGCTTATCAGTCGAGGGGCTAATATCGATACTGAAAGGGATGGTAAAACACCACTAGATATTGCTAAAGAAAAACTTAGAGAACATAGTAAAAATGAAGAATGTAGTGATGTTGTGCAGTGCTTAGAAAAACTTAATCAAGAAAGAGAAAAGCCTGTACAACGTAAACGCCGTCATCACCATGGAGATCACAATCATCATCATATGTCAAGAAAACCTCTTGCTATAGATTCAAGTGATCAACCTGAGATAACAGCAAGTAGTGGTACAAGACCATCTTCATGGATAAATGATTTGTTTAGTTGGGTGAAAAGTTCTGTAGGTGGGTTTAGAGCTGCTTTATCTGAGGAAGCATCAAATACTGCAAGTTCAATACCACAAGTTGATGAGCAATTTGCCAAAGCTTCGGTAAGTAATAGTAGTTCAACAAGTACCACACTACCATCTGATGGTACAGATAAAAAACAAGAAAATGGAGGTTTCTTTCGAGACAACATTGATTATGTAAATGCAAATATAAAACAAATGCGTGAAAGGCAAACACCTGTTAAATTTAAACCTAGTGGCGGAAATACAATACTAGAAATGGGAGATCACTATCTATCACAGGTTGATTTTAATGGTACAATAATGTTACTTGATTTATTAATTAGAAAAGTTACAGGTCAGAAGTATATTTCTACAGTAGATCAGTCTATATCCCCACTAGAAGCACGGAGCTATGCATTAAATATTACAGAGGGATTTGAGAAAGTAGTAGAGCAAGCTGCAAAGGATAGCAAAATATCAATGCACCGGTTAAATATTGATTTTATGGAAATGCAGAAAGAGATTACTAGAAAAATCATAGGTGGTAAATTTGATGAGATTCCAGGGATTTTAAACTCGTATGTAGAGAAAGCATGTCCTGGTAGAGAAGCGGGATGTCCTGGTAAATTAAGTCCGAAGAGATTTGACAAGTTTATAGCTCAATTTAATAAGGTGCTGCTAAATCAATCAATACAACAGATATTACACAATGGAGATGGTACATTAGAGGTTGATAGTGCAAAAAAACAACAAATGAGTTTAGAGCCTCAAAGTTATTTAAGTAATGCTTCTATTCAAAGCCATTCAAAGGACAAAGTATCAACTTGTCTTTCTGAGGTAGGAGTAACTAAGCTTGTGAATAACCTAAGTAGGTAGATTAAAATATGAGAGATGGAGGTATAATATGCCAAATAGTGGAAAGTTTACAATAGAATTTAAAGTGAAGGTGGTAAAATGAGCCAAAGTAATTAGGGAAACCAGTAGCAAGTTTGATGGTCCTAATACTAACATGGATGAAGTAGACATTGTAGGCAACAAGGCTAGAATTGGGAGATAAGTGGTTGATGCACTCTCCATATTAAACCTATAGTATATAGCTTTGATATAGAAGGTTGGGTAGGAAGATTTCGTTATGATAGTAATTTATATAATTCTATGTGCTATCTTTATAGCTATTTTAGACAGTTCATTAGACTCTTAATTGGGAGTATGTTCGACTTAGGAAAGGTTTTCATAAATGTTGGAGTGAATAAGTAGGAATATTATGTTTTTTCTTTGAGTTGTGAAATTTCAGAATGAGAAAAACCTGTAGTTTGTGATATGATATCAGTAGAGACACCAGCCTTAAGTAGGTTTTTTGCCACAGCTATTTTAGCTTGTTTTTCTCCCTCTTTCTTACCTTTTTCTGCACCAATTTTAACACCTTCCGCTTTACCTTTTTCATGGCCGATGAGGATGCCTTCTTGTCTACCTTTTTCTTGACCTACTTTAAGACCCTCATCAAATTTTTGAGCTAAAGCAGCTACTTCATCCATTATGCGTTTTTTCATTTGTTCATATGCTAGTAACTCTTCTTCTGACCAATTAAACTTATTCATCTCTTCATAAGCTCGTTTTATTATTACGTCACCACCAACTATTTTATCTAGGTCCTCTTCGTTTGTTTCTGCTGCATAACGAAAAAAATAACACCATTTTTCTACTATATTTTCTAGTTGGTCTTCTTTTGTCTTTGTAAATTTTGGTAGTTCTATGAATACGAAGTAAAAATCCTTTAAGTCATGTTCAAAGCTATTTTGATCTAAAATGACATGATTAGATTTGTACTCAGACTTATCTGGAAAGATGATACAATCAGCAACAGCAATAAAGATAATTTCCTTGAGATTATGATAATTATCACCTTGATCAGCTTGACTTGAGTAGGCTTTAGCAGCATAATATTGAGCACGCTTTTCGAAGCCTTTGGTCTTAGTGAACTGCATCTCTATAATGTATCTTGAACCTTGAGAGTCTTTACAAAGAACATCGACAATACTTTGCTTTTTAGCGGCAATTTCAGGGTCTAAAATGGTAGCTAAGAATTCAACATCGTGGATAGCAGCTAAGCCAGTGAAGCCTAAAATATCGTTCAAGAAATGAATGAGGATATCTTTATTCTTCTCGGTGCCAAATATTCTTTTAAATGCATAATCGTTGCGTGCGTCAAGAAACTTCGAAAGAGCCATGAGAAAGTAAGATAAAAAGCATTAATAATTATACACAATTGTGAAGAAATATTCAACATTTTTATGCCAAAGTCTATTAAAGTTAGCTAAATTTCAAGAGTTGGC
>NZ_JAIUJX010000005.1:46681-72193 GCF_053891855.1 Wolbachia endosymbiont of Protocalliphora sialia | reverse complement strand
GATCAACCATTTTTTTTTGGTCTAGTTTATGGGGTGCATTATACTTTAGCTACTTGCATCATCAACTCCTCTCCTGAATTCTGTGGTATTGCACTCAGTATCTCTGTCTTCTTCGTTCTCTCTGCAAGTAATTCCATTAAACTTCCCTGGCTTGCTCAACACTTACGCCTTGCTCAATAAATTCTTCTATCTTTTCTGGCACCTTCGATAAATTACATAAACGTATTAATTCAAGAACTTCAGTACGATACTTGGTTAAATTATCAGTTTCTAGGTCGTTTGTAGTTTGTTCATTCATAGTAATACTCCTGTTTTTATTAATAGATGAAAGAATTGTCATTCCGTCTGCAAGGCCTATTTCTACTGCTTTCTCCCCAAAATATAGCCCTGCCTCTGTTGATCGAATCTTTTCAATTGAAAGACCTCTGTTCCTTGCTATTAGCTGCAAAAACATTTCATATAGTCGGTCTACTTCTTTTTGTAAGCTTCCCAGACTTTCAGACGTCATTGGCTCATGTGGGTTTAAATCATTCTTTCGACTACCAGCAAAGATTGTGGTGTACTTAATACCTTGCCTTTCATCAAACCTACTTTGATCTATATGACTTGCTATTACTCCAATACTGCCAACACCAGAAGTTCTGCTCACAAATACCTTCTCAGCGCTTGAAGCTATAGCATATGCAGCAGAGTATGCATCATCATTTGCTATCGCTATTACCCTCTTTTTTGCTCTTGATTCATAAATAAAATCAGCTAAGTCGAAAATACCGTTTACCTCTCCTCCGGGGCTATCTATTTCCAGCATAATTGTCTCTATGCTACTATCTGCTAATGCTTGTTTAATTTGTTCTTCTATTTGCTCATATGATGTCATCCCGAGCATTTCATCAAACGCACCTGGTTTTTTAGTCAAGATTCCATGTATTGCTATAATTGCAGTTCTTTCTACGTTACTTTTGATGGAGTGCTTTATGTTTTTAAACGTGGGATGTTTTTGATTGTTTAATGACAATAGCTCAAAACTCCTTGGTTCAAGCATTAATGGTTTTCCTAAGAGCATCATAACCCTTTACAATCAGAGTCAAACATTAAGTTGAGACTATTTGCACGTTTTTGATCTTCTGCTATTTCTTGATCTATTTCTTCAACATCGTAACCCAATTCTGAAACAACTTCTGAGCGACTCTTAAATCCATTTCTTACTGCCATTTGCTGTGCTTGCTGGTCTTTCAGTGGATCTACCCAATCAAATCCCTGTGGTATCCATTTTACTTCTTCTTTCGCTGCTTTTACTACTTTTTCATCTATACAGAGTTCTCCACAAAGTACTGCTAACTCTAGCCATCTATTCCATACTGGTCTACAAAACTGGAACACTATCACGTTATGCTGTAACATTGCACACCTTCTGCGAAACTCTATCAGCCCTGCTCGAATGGATGAATAATTAACACCTGTTAAATCTCCTGTTAGCTGCTCATATGTTATTCCTGTACCTATTGCTATTGCCCTCAGTTGCTGTCTCATGAATGCTTCATAACTTCCTCCAACATCTGATGGCTCTGAAAATTTTATGTCCTCTCCTGGGTCTAAAAGCTGCATTGTTCCTGGCTCTAAACCTGATAATGCTACTCCTTGCTCACTTGCTTCACCTTCTCCCATGATATTTGCTTCTGGATCGAGTCTTGTAATAAATCCAGCAAACATTGCTGCAGTTTTCTTTCTCACCAGCTCTGCATCATCATATTGATCAAGCTCATAAAGCTTCAGCAGTATATTAGAAAGCCATGGCTCTCCTCTAATTTGCCCAGGTCTTAGTGGTCTATATATATGTAAAACATCGTTTGCTGGTACTCTCACTGATTCTCCAAACGTACTTTCACCAGGGTGTTCTCTAAATAAGTAATATGCTTCTCTTTGCCCAAGTCTATTGAACTCAATCCCGTTTCTTATTACATTACCATTGGCTAGTGTTTGATTGCTCTTATTGTCCAAATGCTCTGATTCCAATACTTGAAGTTGCAATGGTACAGAAAATCCATCTTCGAGTTTACGATGTCGGAGGCGTACAAAACACTCTCCACCTTCTATCATGCTCCTACATACCAGAGCTTGTAATCCATAAAAACCACTTATTCCACAGCTATCTGCTTCATCTGTCCATTTTAGCCATAATTCTTGCACTTTCTTTCGAAATTCTGCATTCTTTGCTTTTGATTGTGGTTTTATTCCTGTTCCAATAGAGTTACTTACTATTGTATCAATAATATTTGCTGCATATGGATTTTTTCTCACCATATCACGTGATCTACTACGTAAAGTTTCAAGGCTTTGAGACAGCAAATTGTTTATACTTCCTAACTCTGGTTGAAAGTGAAAAAATCTTCTTCCTGAGCCTGCTGCATCCCACGCTGAGCTTTTGATTTTTGGCTTACTAAATAGTTGTTTGAACGATTTTAATAGCATTTTGCCTCTTTGATTATGCAGCAGTTTGTTGCGCAATTTGACATTAAAAAATTACAGCAAGCTGCTGGATAGTCTGGCTGTTAACACTTTATAAATTATGCATGAGGCTCTTGCACAAATACCAACGCTTATTCTGGGCTGCGTTCATAAATGTCCTTCCGATGTCCCATTGCAGTAATAGTTACTGTGTGTTTTGAGTAATTTATCCTATAAATTACACGATAATCACTTACTCGTATCCTAAAATACCCTTTGAATTCATGCGATAATGCTTTACCTATTGCTTTAGGGTTGGTTGCAAGACGACTATCTACAGCTCTTCTCACTCTAGATCTTATCGTTGGTGGTAATGCAAGAAAGTCTTCCTCAAGAACTTTTTTTGAATAGATAATATCGTATCTCAGCTTGTATCTCCACCTTTAGACTGTTTTTGCAGATAATATTCTATTCCAATCTACATCCTCACTTCTAATTTCTTCATCACCTCTAGCATCACGCTCAAGAGAAAGCTTAGCCAACTTTATATCTACTTCATCTATTTCATCATCTTCTTCAGATAATTTACTTGCTTCAATTTCTTCTTCCACTAGGTCCTTTACAACCTCTTCTATAGTTCTATTTTGAACTTTTGCCATTTCTATAAGGTAGTGAGCAAATTCCCCCTCAAAATTTACATTAACATTAAGCCTTTCTTGACTTTGATCCATATTTTAACTAGAAAATACCAATTTTAAACTATAACATTTTTACACAATTTTGTCAATCCCCTTACTTGTCGCAATCACAATTCTTCTCTTCGGTCTCACACCTGCAACTTTCAGTTCAGCCTTAATACGTTGCCGTAGATTCAGCAGGTCATTTATCTGAACTTCAGCATATCTCACCACATGGTCACCATATGCAATTGATACTACTCGCTCTCCGCTTTGCAGTTTTTTTATCGCTTCTTCGACTTGAATTAAATATTCTTGATTGTACATTTTACTTCTCATTCAACCATTGACTTCTTCTTACTTTTTTTACCCTTTTAGCTTTTTTATCTGCTAAATTTTCCCATTTACTCTCTGGCCATCTATCTATTCCCAGTGCTATCGATGCTGCTCTTGCATAAATCCTACAGTCTAATACTTCATTTCTTTCTCTTACCTTTTGCCACTCTTGTTTTGTATATCCTTTTACTACTTTGCTGACTAATTGCTCTGCCGTTAGCTGCTTAAAATATTCAGGTGCATACTCGGGAAAATGACAGTATCCTGCTGGAGCTTCTTCACCGTCCTTTAAAACATTAAGTAATTGAAAAAGCTCTGATTTTAATATCGATACTCCTACTGGCCATAGCTTTATTCCTCTTTTCAGCTTTTGACCACCAACTGTTATATCTACTCTACTTGGGCTGCTAAGTGGCACTAGGGCTTTATTTACACCTTTGACTGCCATTACTCTTCCAGATCCTTGATGACCTCTTACCCAGTTGTATACTTCTTGCGTTGCATATCCAGCATCTACCGCCATCATGCTTATCATATATTCAAGCCCATTTTTACCGATAAAATGATGACTCAGAAGCTCCGAAAGTTTTCCCCATACTTCTCCTCCTCCTGTATCTCCTTCAAATACTCGGTAGTCTATTGACCAATTTTCTCTGCCTTTTCCCCAGGCTACAACTTCTACTTCCAAGCGATCTTTTTGAACATCTACTCCTGCTGTGAGAACTACTTCGCCTTTTGGTACTGTGCCAATCTGAAAAAATTCTCTCCTGTTAAATAATTGCTTCCAGTCCGGTACTTCTCCTTTATCTACCCAGGTTTCTCCAAGCGTGGTATTTATCCAAACTTTCAGTAATTGTTCACTTTCTTTTGCATGCAGAAAATCCTCTACTGCTTGTTGCCAACTATACCACCCAACTGGGCTATAAAGACTTGAAAGATGAAATCCTTTTTTCTCACCTTTCATTGGATTTGTAGCTCTCCATTCTCCACGTTCAAGCATCTCTGTCTTTTGATGATTTTCTATCTTTTCACCACATTCTATACATATATAGTGTGCTGTACTTGGATTTTTATCTTCCCATTTTATTTGTGACCATTTTAGAACTTGATAGTAATTACAATACGGACATGGTACAAAAAAGTATCTCTTATCTGTTGCTTCAAATTCCTTCTCAATTCTGCTTATTCCATGAATCGTTGGTGTTGATACTAAAAAAATCTTTCGCCGTGCAAATGTATTAGTTCGTGCAATACTAAGCAGTACTGGATCTCCTTCACCACCTGAATCTCCTGGATATGCATCTATCTCATCAAGAAAGAGGTATTTTACTGGCATAGAACGAAGTCCTACACTGCTATTTGCTCCAGTTATTACTACTATTCCACCTGGAAACTCCTTACTTTGTACAGTATTGCCTGAATCTCTTGACCTTGGGTCTTTTACTTTACTCTTTAAACATGGTGTACTTTCAATCAGTGGCGCAAATCTTCCCTTTGACCAACGCTTTCCCATTTCAACTGTTGGCTGTACTACCAGCATTGGACCTGGTGTCTGATCTATGATATAGCCTATCCAATTGTTACCAGCTTCTGTTCCACCAATCTGCGCTCCTTTCATGAATACTATTTTCTCCGCTGGAGAAGATGGAGATAGTGAATCCATGATCTCTTTTAAATAAGGAGTTCTTTCCGTTCTCCATTTTCCTGGCTCTGATGCTGCAGTTGCTGCTAAAACTCGATACTCATTTGCCCACTCTGACACTTTAAGCTGGGGATCTGGTTTTAAACCTTCAGAAAAAGATGTTGCGTATATCATTTCCTGCATCTACTAGTAATTGGTTCTAACTCAACGTCATTAACAGTAGAACTACACTCCTCCATAAACATCTTTTTCTGAAATTCGTTTTCTATATATCTTTTGCTCATCTCACTTATCATTAGTGCTATAATAAGCGCAAATATCCCTGTTATTGTTGCAAAAATTATTGCACTGCTTATTGTTGTTGCTGTTAACCCTATACATACCGCTATTGCTACTGCGCTTACTGAGGTAAAAATACAGATCACACTATTGTATTTTCTTACTTTTGCATCTCTATGCTCTATACACCTATAATAAATTGGTACAGATCTGCCTATCTCATCTGGTAATTTGATGCTCTTTTCTTTAAATAAAGTTTTTAGTAACTCTAAATTGTTTGATTTGATTGCTAAGTGCAGAACAGGTGTATAATTTGCTCCTTTTTTCAGCAATAACTTTACTACATGTAAATGCCTTTTTTCTGCAGCAAGATAAATTGGTGATAGACCTTTATTATTTACAATATCAATATTGATTTCTTCTTTTAAAATTGCATCTACAATCTCAATTTCTCCTCTTTGTGCAGCTAAATGTAGTAGACTATTCTTTTCAGAACCGTATTTATTACTCATCAAAGCCTTCTTTATCTCAGGTTTAGCGTAATCAAATGGTGTCTTACCATTATCATCCCTGATTAAAGGATCTATATCCTCTCGAGTTAGTAAAACCTCTATTGTTTTAAGTCTTTCAGCGTAATGTAGTGGCGTTTTATTTTCGTAATCTTGTAAATTGACTTGAGCATTAGGCTCCCTTATTAAGCATTTGAGAATATCAAGACATAAGTCTCTTTCATCGTAATTAGTATTACTTACAGCTATATGAACAGGCGACAATTTCATTGAGTTTTGTCCCATGCGTGCGCTATTTACATCTGCTCCAAGCTTTAGCAGTAACTTTACTATTTCCAACTTTTTGTTATTAACTGCATAGTGCATTGGTGTCTGATTTCGTGCATCAAAGACATCTATTTCAGCATTTCCTTCTTCCACTAAAATTTTGACAATATTCTCATGTCCTATTCCTGATGCTAGATGTAATGGTGTATGATGCAGAGCATTTCGTACATTAACGTCAATACCTTTTCTGATCAAATATCTAACTGCATTAACTTCACCTATCATTGCAGCTAAATGAAGTAAGCTATCTTGTTCTGATCCGTATTTGTGATTGATTAATGCTTGTAATATTTCTGCTTTTTTACCTTCTTTGGCATAATCTAAGGAGGTTTTGCCTTCATTGTCCTCAACAAAAGGATTAATGTTCTTCTTCGTGAGTAATAAATCCACCATGCTTAACTCGTCAAACTCTATAGCGCAATGTAGTGGTGTCTTTCCATTTAATCCTCTGACATTAACATCTAATCCAGGTTGATTGATGAGACATTTTATTAACTCCAAACTTAAGTTATCAGCCATTTTATATTCAAAATCTTTTTTATATTTGAAATTTAGTATTAGATAATTCTTGTAATGAGTTTGTAATCTCTTCGGTTAGCGTCTTATGAATCTTTTCAGTGTCACTCAGTGATGCAAGTAGTGCTGAAACTCTATTTGGAATATTAAGCAAATTATTACGGACAACTCTTGCTACATTAAATGCTTCGCACTTTACTTCCTCTACTGCTACAAGTTCACCAATCTCAGCTTTTGCCTTTGCCTCAAGCAGTTTACCTCGTTCCATCTCATTTTTTATTCGCGTTTTTAGCAACATTGTAGAAAGGTTATTTGTATTTTCTGGATTTTTCCTCCTAAGTGGCTGACTTGGATCTCTTATTGCGCTACTGCTTCATTTGCTTGCTCTCTATTGATCAAACCATTCTCCAGCTCAACTATTCCTTTTTTTACTAAATAACAGACATATTGCTTTGATACTCCTATCTCTCTTGCCCATTCCGTCTGCGTGATTTTTTCCACTCTTTTTGCTCCTTTTTAAGAATTTTCTTCTTGAATTTCTGCAAAAGTTTTACCAGTACTGGCTAAAATGGCATCTCTTCCAGTATATATTTGCCAACGTTTTATGGTGACATCTACAAATTTTGAATCTAGCTCTATTGTCCTACAAATTCTTCCTGTTCTCTCGCATGCAATCAGTGTACTTCCAGAACCGCTAAATGGATCAAGTACTATGTCTCCTGATCTGCTGCTGTTTACTATTGCTCTCTCCATTAGCTCTACTGGCTTCATCGTTGGATGTAGTGTATTGTGCGTTGGCTTATCATAAAACCATAGATCACTTTGATTTCTTCCTCCATGCCACTCACGTTTATTACCGCTTTTCCATCCATAGAGCATTGCTTCGTATTGTCTTTGATAATCAGACCTGCCTAGCGTAAAATGATTCTTTGCCCAAATAATAAATGTTGACCATTTTCCTCCTGCTTCCTCAAATGCTTTTTGCAAGGTTGAAAACTCTGATGATGATATGCAAATGTAAATTGCTCCCTTCGTATATGCTAAAATATTGGAACAGATGTCATAGAGAAAAAGCTCATACTTTTCACCTTGATTATCGTTTAATATTTTTTTATCTTCTCTCTCTTGGCTACTACCATAGTCAACGTTATATGGAGGATCACAAATAGTAATGTCTGCCATTTTATCATCTAACAGTGCTTTATATGATTCAATTACAGAGCTATCACCACAATAGATTCTATGATCACCTAAAATCCATAGATCACCTAGTTTTGTTATTTCTACCTTTTTGTCATCAACAACTAAGTCAGAAAGATCTTCTTTTTCACCATCAAAATCATCGAGAAACCGTTGAACTTTTTCCAATTCAAATCCTGTCATTTTAAGGTCAAACTGCAAATCTTCTAGCTCTTGAATTTCTACCTTTAAAAGATCATCATCCCACTTTGCCCAATTAGCTGATTGATTTGCCAGTAATCGAAAAGCTTTGGTTTGTGGTTCATTTAGATTATCACTTAAGACCACTGGAATACTTTCCATACCAAGTTTTCTTGCTGCTTTAAGTCTTAAATGACCATCAACCACAGTTCCATCGCTTTTTGCAACTATTGGTATACGAAAGCCGAATTCCCTGATTGAAGCACACATTCTGTTGACTACATCGTCATTTTTACGCGGATTACGCTCATATTCGACCAGATTTCGAGTAGGATAGTAGTGGATTGCTAAATTCATATAATTACTGTACTAATTAAAAAGTTAATATTCAAAATATCTCTGACGCTAAAGAAGGCCTGGGGTCAGCACCACCAAACCCGCCAGTATGGCCGAAAGGACCCACTTTTTATGAGCTTATTAATATCTTTCCATAACATAGAACATCAAAGCTAAAGCATCTGCTTGATTATCATCTCTAGGTGAAAAACCTTTTTCACGTATCGCTTCAATAACTTCACTCTTACTTGCATTGCCTTTGCCTGTGATAAAGCGTTTTATAGTCTTAACAGGAACACTCTGATAGGGAATATGATTCTCTTCACACCAAGCAGAGAGAACTGCAAGAAAACCACCATAACAATGCGCTGCATCAGTTCCAAGGTGTCTTCTCACTTCCTCAAAATAAACTGTTTCAATACTTGGAAATTTTTCTTTCATTTCATTCAACCACTTACGAAAATTTAGAAATACCATGCCACCTCCACTAAAACGACTAGTATGAAAACTCTCACTGCCACTTTGAACTATTCCATCATGTAGAATAGCCCATCCGGTTTGTTTCCCTAAATCTAGTGTTAGTATTGACATTCTGTAAGATATTTGTTTGGAGGTAGCCTAAGCAATAACATGGACACTTAAGTTACCTCTTGAAAATAGTGGGAGTGAAAATTACGAGTTTCAAACTTTCATACCCCTCTACTAATATATATCGCAAAAACTTCACAGAATGTTCAAAAAAATATTATTTTTTATGTTTTTTCAAATTACGCTGAACAAATTCATTTCATTTTGCGATTAATTACTTATGAGGAAACAGAAAAAATCCCTGATAAGTTTTAATGGAGAATTTATGAATATTTCATGCGATTTCAACAATACTATTTCACAAAGTTATCTACCATCATCAGAAGAAACAGCGAACATAAAATTAAGGCTTCTGGCCGATCTCAGATCTTGTCTTTCTTACTTGCTACCAAATGGGGTTTTTCATGGTAATAGGTTTTATGTAGGTGATGTACATGGTAATCGAGGAAAAAGTTTAGTAGTAGAATTAACTGGTAGTAAAGCTGGGCTTTGGAAAGATTTTGCAACAAATCAAGGTGGTGATATTATTGATCTTTGGGCAGAAGTACACTCCAAAACAGAATTTCATGAGATAATGGCTTCTATAGCTGAGTGGCTTGGGTATAACAAAAAATATACAGAGAAGCAATACATTGACGAAGACTTTGAGAAATTTATTACCTACAGTTGGAATTATTATGATGAAAATGGTCAGGTGATTGTAAAAGTTTACCGTTCTGATTTTCCTGGAAAGAAAAAAGTATACAAGCCTTTTAATGTTAAAACGTTGAGTTATAAAGCACCTGATACAAGACCACTATACAATATCCCTGGTATTTTGAAGTCTGATAAAATCATTCTTGTTGAAGGTGAAAAATGCGCAGAAGCACTAATAGAAAAAGGAATTACTGCAACAACCACAATGTCTGGAGCAAATGCAGATGCGGACAAAACTGACTGGTCACAACTTAAAGGCAAGCATATTGTTATTTGGCCGGATAACGATGAGCCTGGTAAACAATATGCTGAAAATGCTACTACAAAACTTCTCAGCTTAGGTATTGCATCGCTTTCTATAGTCAAAATTCCAGAAGGTAAACCAAAAGGTTGGGATGCTGCGGACTATGTACAAGAAAACACAAATGTTTCTGACTTCATTGAAAATAACTTGAAAAAGGTAATTATTAGACCACCACTGAACATTTTAGACTGGAGTGCAGATCGTTTTGTAGGTCCAGTACCAGAGCAAAAGTTTCTTGTTGAAGGAATATTTCCTTTGGGTGTTACTTCAATAGTAGCTGCTATGGGAGATACAGGTAAGGGTATGCTACTCCTCGATTTGGCGCTTAAGGTTGCAAGTGACACAGATCAGATATGTGGTTTTGGTTCACCTGTTACTGAACATGGATCAGTAGTAATCTTTTCAGCAGAAGATGATGCAGGCGAGGTACACCGTCGGCTTGAACGTCTTGATCCTGAATGTAAAAGATTAAAATTTAAAGATAAGCTGTTTATAGTACCACTACCAAACGTAAGAGGATCACTGACAATACTGAGAAGTATTCGTGGTAAAATTATTGAAGTTTCGCCTGAATTTGAGTCTATAATAAAACAACTTGATAAAATTAAAGATCTGAAATTAGTTGTGTTTGATCCTCTTGCATCGTTTATTCATGCAGACATAAATGCTGATCCTGCTGTAGGAGATTATCTAATGTGTTTATTGTCTGATTTAGCATGTAGTACCGGAGCTTCGATAGTTACTGCTCATCATCTGAGAAAACCAAAAGGAGAAAAGCCTATATTAACTGCTGAACAAGCACGTGATGCAATTAGAGGCACATCTGCTCTTATTAATGGTGTCAGATGCTCATATGCTTTTTGGCCAGTAGAAGGTACAGCTAAGCCAGAGATCTTTCAATCAATAGGAGAAGCTCCAAGACAGAATGCGTTATTTTATGGAGCAGTTGTTAAGGCAAATGGTTTAGCTGACCGAACTGTACGTACTTACCTGAGAAACCAAGAAACAGGGCTATTAGAAGATATAACAGTGCAACTAAAAGGTAAAAATGCTAGTGAAAAAGACCTTAAAATGTATCTTGTTGATGCAATTGCAAGATCTGCTGTTGCAGGGCATCCATTCACTCATACAGGAAATACAGGAGTATACAAACAACGGCACAGATTACCTGATATTCTTCATGGTCTAGGGAGAGATAGACTAGAGCGTATAGTACAAGAACTTCTACAAACAAAGAAGTTAGTAAAAGGAATGTCTACAGGCTCGAGAGAAGATAAATGGCTTGATGTTAGAGAAGGCCCTTTTGCTCGTGGTGTTGGAAAATTTACTCATGGAGCTGAAGGTATTAGAGGTTGTCCGGAAACTAGTAAAAGGCTATAACATCTGAAATTTAAGTAAGGGGTAAAGATGAGAAAAAAGTATCCAACAGACCTAAGCGAAAGGGAATGGGCAAGAATAGAAAAACACTTCAGAGTATCATACAAGAAGGGAGGAAGGCCGCCAAAGTATAGCAAAAGAGAAATATTAGAAGCAGTTTTCTATGTATTGCGTACAGGGTGTCAATGGCGATATTTACCAAATGATTTTCCGCTATGGAAGACTGTGTATGAGCAGTTCAGGCAATGGAAGAAGCAGAGAATTTTTGAGAAAATGAATTATGAAATTACAAAATATAGTAGAAGAAAAATAGAAAGGAATGAGCAGCCGAGTGCCTGTATAGTAGATAGTCAATCTGTAAAGACTACAGAAAAAGGGGGATCAAAGGCTATGATGGAAGTAAAAAAGTAAAGGGTAGAAAAAGGCATATAATTACAGACACTCAGGGTTTTATAATAGGTTGTTATGTAGGCGCTGCTAACGAAAATGATAGAGATGGTATTAAAATAGCATTAAACAATATGAGAACAAAATATACTAAAGTTAAAAAAATGTGGGCTGACATGGGATACCAAGGAAGAAATTTAAAGAATCACATAAAGGAAGAATATGACATAGATATTGAAATTGTTAAAAGGCCTCCATGTAGATTTTGGGTGCACAAAGATACGCCACCTGAGCTACTACCAACAAGAGAACAAGGGTTTAAAGTACAGCCAAGAAGATGGGTTGTAGAAAGGACTTTTGCTTGGATTAATAGGAATAGAAGGCTATCGAAGGAGTATGATTTACTCACAACATCCACTGAGAATTTCATATACCTAGCTATGAGTAGGGTTATGTTAAAGAGGAAATATGCTTGAATTTACTAGTTTCCGGACAACCTCTTATACTTGGCTTTATTTTTTGCAAAGCTGAAGCAAATGGATTTAACCCTTCTGGATAATCTGCTTGATTACTCAAAGGTTTTGTGCCATAAATATAGTCAAATCCTTTCCCATAGTTGATTTGGTTTTCGCGAACTTCTCTACAAGGGAAAGGTACTACTTCTTTATCTCCAAGCTTTTTAGCATTATTAATTTTGCTTACAAAGGTGGATTGCTCCTTAGTACGACCAATTCCTACAATAGCATTTAACATCTCACCTTTTGATAATCTATCAAGATCAACGTTTAACTCGTAAACACCCCCCTCTTTATCACTAAAAGGTACAATTATTTTATTATTCATATTAGCCTCCGCTATTAAATATACTTTCTAAGTGTATAGTTATTATACACTGTATTACTTATTATAAATTATAGTGAGTAGATTTGCAAATACTTTCTGCTATAACAATCCGTTTTCTCTAAAGCTAAAATAGCCACCACTTGTGATGATAATGTGATCAAATAACCTAACGCTTACAGTACTACATGCTGCTGCTAAGCTCTTCGTTACTTCTTGATCTTCTTCTGATGGTTCTAAGCGTCCCCCAGGATGGTTGTGTGACATTATTACTAATGTTGCATTCTTTATTAATGCTTTTCTTATAATTTCCTTTATGTATACTGGTGCTTTTTCCATTTCACCAATATAGGATTCTTCTCCAATTAGTTGGCGCCTTTTATTCAAATACAGTATTTTTACACATTCCCTCTCTGCATGACCTATACTTACGTTTAAGTACTCTACTAGCCCTTGTAAGTCCATTATTGGCTCACTCTTAAGCTTTTCTTTCAGTACCCTTTCTAGTGTTTCCTTAACACACATAATCATTGCTACTGCAGAATCAGTTACTCCTTCTATAACTTTCAGGTCATCCATTTCTCGGCCTAAAATCCTTCCTACTCCCGTATAAGTGTTCACCAGATTTTTAGCAATTTCTTGAGCTTGTGGTCTTTCATGTACTGCACTTAAAAACGTTTCCATTATTTCACGATCAAGTAGTGCTTTGCCTTTGCTTTCTAATATTCTGAATTCGATTTCTTCTTTACTTTTATTCATATAATTTACCCTTCACTAACAACAAACTTTTTTTAAATATTTACTGCTGTTTTTTTATCAGCATTGGCATAGAGCCATAGCTTTCGAGTGAAGTCAAATCAATTTTTCAATCTTTTTTACTTATTTTTTCATTAAGAAGTAAAAATATTAATATATAATGATTTTTTATTTTAAA
Source organism: Wolbachia endosymbiont of Protocalliphora sialia (assembly GCF_053891855.1). Taxonomy (NCBI): domain Bacteria; kingdom Pseudomonadati; phylum Pseudomonadota; class Alphaproteobacteria; order Rickettsiales; family Anaplasmataceae; genus Wolbachia; species Wolbachia endosymbiont of Protocalliphora sialia. The sequence goes on along the minus strand of NZ_JAIUJX010000005.1, from coordinate 58,620 downwards.
TTTGTTGAATTTCGTTCAAAGAGATGCCTACCGCTTGCAAAATAATATCAACAGAAATTCCTTCTTTTACTAAATCTTTTGCAATTTTGATTCTTTCTTCTTCTCTAATTTTCTCCTCACAAATTTGTATGCTTTCAAACAGAGATTTTATTAGCGCATAGCGTAATTCTTGACTCTCAATTTTTTTGTATTCTTTTATTAAATCAGGTAGCTCACTTTCTACTATCTCATCTTCCTCTATGAGCAGATCTGTAATGCTAATTGATAATGTTTCTGCTATTGCATATAATTTTTCCAGTGGAATGGCCACACGTCCTTGCTCATAGTTGCTTATTTCATCACGTGTTGTATCCATTTTCTCAGCCAAATCCTTTTGAGTATACTCCCGTACTGCCCTCCACTCCTTTATCTTTTTTCCTATTTGGTAGTAGATAGAACCCGTTTTTTCTTCAACACATTCATCAGCAGACAGACCAATTGTTTTTGAAACAGTATCAACAGAAACTCCTGCTTTAATAAGACCTTTTGCAATTTTTATTCTCTCCGTTTTTTTACTATTTTTCTCACTAACTTGAACAAATTTGGTTAGTAAACAAAACATTCTACGTAATTCCTGATCATTAATCTTTTTATATTCTCTTACTAGATTTAGTATTTCTTCTCCCTCATCTTCAAGACAGATTTTTTCATTTGATACAGGAATTAGGTCTACAATACCAATCGACAATATCTCTGCTATAGCATACAACTTTTCAATCGAAATTTTACGTGTTCCTTTTTCATATTGTAGTACTACTTGATACGTTACACTGACTTTCTTCGCTAAATCTTTTTGAGTATATCCTCGCTTTAACCTCCAGTTCCTTACTTTTTGTGCTATCTGATACCTTATTGAGATGTTTGCCATAAATATTATACATGTTAATACTACCAAACAAAGATATACAAAAACTTCTATGTTTGCATTTTAGTTGAATATTTCTTCAGAATTGTGTATAATTATTAATGCTTTTTAGGTACTCTTGCTATGGCTCTCTCGAAGTTTCTGGATCCCAAGAATGATGTCGCATTTCGCCGTATCTTTGGCACTGAAAAGAATAAAGACATCCTCATTCACTTTCTCAATGATATTCTGGGTTTTACTGGCAAAAATGAAATAAAGGATATAGAGTTTTTAAGTACTATTCAAGACCCTGATATTGCCTCTAAAAAGCAAAGCATTGTTGATGTATTATGTAGAGATTCCACGGGGGTGCAATGGATTATTGAAATGCAGGTCGCTAAAACCAAAGGCTTCGAGAAACGTGCCCAATACTATGCTGCTAAAGCCTATTCAAGACAAGCCGATAAAGGTGATCAATACCAGGACCTTAAGGAAATTATCTTTATTGCTATAGCAGATTGTATTTTATTTCCTGATAAGTCTGAGTACAAATCAAAGCATACTATTCGCGATGAAGATACTAATGAACGTGATCTAAAAGATTTTTACTTTATATTTATTGAGTTGCCTAAATTTCCAAAAACAAAAGAAGATCAGCTTTCAAGTATAGTTGAAAAATGGGTCTACTTCTTTAGATATGCAGATGAAACTAGTGAAGAAGAGCTAGAGAGAATAATAGGAAGTGATCTAATAATTAAAAGAGCGTATGAAGAATTAAATAGGTTCAACTGGTCAGAAAAAGAATTTATAGCCTATGAACAAGAGATAAAGCGTATTCGTGATGAACAGGCTGTCCTCGCTCAAAAACTCGATGATGCCACTCAAAAAGGTAGACAAGAAGGTAGACAAGAAGGCATCCAAATCGGCCATGAAAAAGGCAGAAAAGCAGAGAAAATTGAGGTTGCAAAGAATCTACTTAAAGCAGGAGTTTCTATTGACATTATAACTCAAACTACTGGTCTTTCTGTTGATTATATTGAGAAAATTCAAGAAAAGAAGTTTTAGCCATAACGTTTTTTTTATTAAACCCTCTATTCTGGTAATTTTAATATTGCAATCCATTCTAATTTCTGTATAATGCCTTTTTTACATGACACTGTTAATACTTAATAGGGGGGATAATGCCAACACAGAAAGAGCTTCGGGCTACGATGTCCAAAAAATTACAGGAAGCTATTAAACATCCAGATCCAGCAGTTGTTGCCGGGAGGAAGTCAGCTATCAAGAGATGGGTGGGAGTCCTTCAAGATAACTTTATGGAGCACATAAAATACTTTAAGGGTGATAAGTTGAAGTTTTTGCACAATGTATTTCAAGATGAAGGTTGCTGGTCAGGTGTAAGGTTGGATAATGCTGCTTTAGGTCAAAGGTTTACTGAAGAAAAAATAGGTGGAATAGATAATCCACTTCGCAAATATGAGATGGCTTGTAGTTACTGTGTAGTGGATAAAATTCATCCTCTCTTTCAAAAAAGATTTGAATCTTATAGGAACAAGTTTCCTCCTGGTGCATTTGATGGTAAAACTGAAACTGAATTTGGCAAATACGTACGAAACTCGTTACTAGATAGCATAAAGAGGAAAGGTCCTGTATTTGATTTCTGGATCGATAGAGAATCTGGGGAATTAAAGAAGTATGATGCAGTAGAAGGTTTTGACAGTGCTGTAAAACTTAAGTGGAGTGAAGGGGTAGAGTATTTTTATAATCATTTAAAAGAAGAAGATAAGGAAAAGAAGCTCACAGAAGCTATTCTTGCTCTTTCTCGCGTTCAATCTGTTGAGAAAGACGCCCCTATTTTAGATTTTTGTGTAAATAAGATAGTCGATAAAGATACTCTTTTACAGAAATTATCACAGAAAGATAAAGGAGTATATTCCCTTTTTGCTGAATTAATAGAGTCATGTTTTTTTGATACGGTTCATGATTTGGTACAGTGCTGGTGTTATAAAGAAGTTTCAGCAAGAGGAGACTGTTCGGACAAAATATTCTCACAGCGAGACTATGAGCTTTTTCTTTCCTCTCTTTCAGATGTGATGTTGAAAAATCCTGAATCAAATGTTCAAGCTAGATCTCTTATTATGGAATTTTGGGAATGTGGTAGCTTGTATCAATACAGAAAAGCTGCTGTTAATACTTCTAATTATACAGTTCCTACAAGTGGTGTATTTGCAGAGTTAATAGTCAATTGGAGACGAGAAGACATTTATAAGACTGATGAAGAAAAAGAAATAGAGAAAAAAGAAATATTAGATATGATGTCATTTGCCAAAGATTGCTTTCCTGAAAAGTTTGAGCTCTTTAAAAAACTAATAATAAGAGACCTTAGATTATGCGGTAGGGAAGGTAAAAGAGTAAATGTAGATTACGGTCTGTTTGCAGAAGAATTATTCTCTGAGTTAGAGAAAACAATTTTACCACCTGGTCCTGTAGGTGATGGTCCTTGCAGTAATTTGCGATCACGATCTAAAGCTCATGGTAGTAAGAAAACAACTTTGCCAGTTGATGATAGTCCGCAGTCTGAGCTTGGAACTCCTAGTGTAAGTGGTGTTTCTTCTTATAAGAAAAAAAGCGTCTTTACGCTTAGTGGTAATAAGTAATCCACTTATGAACTCTTGGTGTTTCTGGTCGTAGTAAATAAGGGGTATTTTGTATGAGTAATGGTGATGGACTTATTAGGAGTTTGGTGGATGGAGATCTTGAAGGATTCAGACAAGGATTTGAATCTTTTTTAGATCAATGTCCATCTTTCTTGTATCATGTAAGTGCAGGTCGTTTCCTTCCTGTATTCTTTTTTAGTATGTTTTCTACTGCACATGATGCTAATATCTTAAATGCAAATGAGAGAGTCTATTTTCGTTTTGATAACCATGGTGTTAATCCACGTAATGGTGAAAATCGAAATACGGCAAACCTAAAAGTTGCTGTTTATCGTGACGGACAGCAAGTTGTCAGATGCTACAGTATTTCTGATCGTCCTAATAGTGATGGGTTGAGGTTCAGTACAAGGGAGAGAAATGCTCTAGTACAAGAGATTAGACGGCAAAATCCAAATTTAAGGGAAGAAGACCTAAATTTTGAGCAATACAAAGTATGCATGCACGGAAAGGGCAAGAGTCAGGGAGAGGCAATTGCAACGGTATTCGAGGTAATTCGTGAAAAAGATCGTCAAGGTAGGGATAAATTTGCCAAATATTCAGCATCTGAAATCAATCTTATTAGACGGCTCTTAGGAGATCACAGACTAACAATTAAGGAAATAGAAGGAAGACAACTCAATCAAAATCAGCGTAGACAACTTGGTAGGTTGGTCAATTTTGCGCAAGTAGCACAGGGTCAACAAGGAATTGATAATTTTATGGAAATGCTAGCGAGTGATAGAAGACAAGATGTAAGAGATAGAATACGCAGAGAAATTTTGCCATACATAACTGACATCTATAATAATTACAGACAAGTACTGGAAAATAATATTGAAAATCGCAATCAAAGATTTGAGGGTCACGGGTTTTTATTAGGTTTCTTAGCAAATTTTAGTCATCGCTACACAATAGGCATCGATCTTGATTTATCTCCTAGAAACACACATGTTGCATTTCTTGTACGTCATCAAGCAGAAAGAGAAAATATTCCTATTGTTATTAATCTTGCTATATTTGACACACCGTCAGATGTTACATTAAACTGTGCCATAGGCTACGCTGGAAGGTTACACACTTCTTCATTTATACCTATCCATACTGAATCAAGAAATACTGTCTGTGTTGGATTAAATTTTAATTTAGATCTAGATCCTTTTAGTGTTGATACAGTAGAACTTCAACAGGATAGATTTCCTTTAGTACAAAGATTATTTGAGTGTTTGGAGAATGAAGGCATTAGAGAAAATGTTAGAGATTTCTTGCTTCACCATCTTCCTGCTGAAATACCAAGAAATGCAGAGAATTATAATAGAATATTTGATTGCATAACTGGCTTTGCTTTTGGAAGTAGTGCTTTTGATAGGCACCCTTTAGAACTAGAAGAGGAAGACGAAGCACCTATAACAAAGTACATATTTAGACATGGTGATGAGGGTTTAAGATGTTTAACTATGGTCTTTCATGCTGAAGGTTCTGATATAGTTATACTTCATATTAGAGCTCACGATGCGCAACAACAAGGAGCCATCAATTTACAGACTCTTAATGTTAATGGAAATGATGTTCATGTGTGGGAAGTTTCATGCACACTTAATAATCAACTTGAACTAGATATTGATCTACCAAATGACCTTGGTTTATATCACGATTACCAAAATAATAATGCAAATAATTTTCTTGCTGGTGATCTTGTACAAGTGCCCAATACTGAAAATGTACATAATACTTTAAATCAAGTTGTGAATGATGGCTGGAAAAATATAGCTCAGCATAGAGGATTATTTCAAGAGATCTCTGGAGCATTGATGCCGCTTGTGGATACAATAAATGTTAATAGTGAGGATAAGTTCCGTTCTATACTACATGGTACATTTTATGCTAGTGATAATCCTTATAAAGTGCTTGCTATGTATAAAGTTGGTCAAACATATAGTTTAAAAAGGGGGCAGGAAGAAGAAGGAGAAAGGGTAATACTCACAAGAATTACAGAACAGAGATTAGATCTTTTATTATTAAGACAACCTAGAGAGAATGACCTAGATACTCACCCAATTGGATATGTGTTAAGACTTGCTAATAATGCAGAAGAAGTAGGACAACAGCAAAATGATGCGAGACAAGAAATCGGAAGACTTAAGAAACAACACAGAGGATTTATACCTATTACTTCTGGAAATGAGGTGGTTTTGTTTCCTATTGTGTTTAATAGAGATGCACGCGAAGCAGGTAATCTTATACTTTTCCCAGAAGGGATAGGAAGAGAAGAGTATGTACACAAGCTTGATCGTCATGTTCACGGTTCAAGACCAGGAGGATTAGTGGGACCTGAAAGTGTTATTGATGAGAATCCACCAGAAGGTCTATTATCAGATCAGACTCGTGAAAACTTTAGGCGTTTTTACGAAGAAAAAGCACCAGGACAAAATTCGATTTTTTTGCTTGATATAGGCGACAATCTACATGTTCCGTTTAGTTACTTGCAAGGTACTAGAGCACAGGTAATAGAAACATTAAAGTCAAGAATAAGGGGAGGTGGTACTCCTACAGCACAAGGAATATTACAACAAATAAATGCTATCCTTCGTAGAAACAACGCTCGTGAGATAGAAGATGTGCATGATCTACTTGCACTAGACTTTGCAACAGATAATCAAAATTATCGTTATTGGCTACAAACTCATGACATGTTTTTCGCTGCACAACAATATACTTTCTATGATGATCGATCTAATCCAACTAATAATCGTCATGATTTTACAATAACTTCAGTAGGAGTCGATGGAAATCAAAATGATCCAACAGGTAGGGGCTTATTAAGTAGTCACATAGCTAACTTTAAACAAAAAGTAGATTCGGGTGAAAAAGATAGATTAATTGCTATTATTAATGTAGGTAATCGTCATTGGGTTACATTAGTTATTGTACACCAAAATGGAAATTATTATGGGTATTATGCTGATTCACTTGGTCCAGATAGTGGTATTGACAATAATATTCGAGGAGCTTTAAGAGAATGTGATATTAACGATGATAATGTCCATAATGTTTCCGTTCATCAGCAAACAGATGGCCATAATTGTGGCATATGGGTATACGAAAATGCTAGGGATATTAACCAAGCTATTGATCAAGCTTTACAGGGAAATAATAACTTTGGAGAGAAAGGTGAGGGTATTATAGGTTATATACGTGGTCTTCTTAGTGTAGGCATTGGAAATGACACTAGACAATCTCAAAGAAATGAACAATACTTTAAAAATCGGAGAAGAAATATTTCACAATTATTCCAAAATGATCCTCTATCTTCTCCTAGGGGTAGACTGATTCAAGATCATCCAGGAATTCAACATGAAATTGATCCATTACTATTACAATTTTTAGGACTCCAATACCCACAGCGTGGAGGTGGAGGAGCATTACAATTAGGCGGAGAAAGAGTGATATCAATTGATTTTGGTAACCCGCAGTCTGCATTAGATAAAATTGATGGAGTGAGTAGAGTTTATAACCATAGCAATAGTAGAGGTAGTAGGTAGAAGTTAATAGGTGGATGAAGTTTTCTTTACTCTATATTTACGCATTGGTTGTAATCGGTCTTCTAGGTTGTTTCTGCATATTTTATCTTACTATTACCCACAAATATAAATGTTTGTTGCGTAGCTCTTAATGGCATAACTTTTGCTTGAAATAACTGTTTATATGGTGCAATTTACAGCTTTTAGTTGCTAAAATTATAACTCTTAGTTTAATAATTTTAATCCAATAAGCTTTCAGGTTAATAAAATTAAATTATTTGAGTAAATACAATACTATGTTTTTATTTGTGGGTAATAGTAAGATATTTTATGGTGGTGTTTATTAACAATAATATAGAAGACTATTATTAAGACTCTTGTCCGTAAAGCACCTTCATTTGCTCCTCTCATGAGAGTGATATTTCCTTCAAATCAGCTAGTTTTAGATGCTGAGGTTGTGTGCCGTTTAAAATGGCTTCCTTAATTTTGGGTATCAAATAATTTAAACGTAAGACCCATTGTAAAAGATAAGATTTAATTTGAAAGAAAAATTGATGTGGTTAAAACTTGACCTTGCGCAGTATAGGAATATTTTTTATAAAAAGAACAATATCGATTTGAAATGTAAAATTATCATAAATTTTTCTTTTTATTCTCAAATGAATTACTATTAATTCAGTAAACTATATTATTAATATCTCAAGTAAATCAACCATTTTCAGCGCTCAAAACCAAGTGCGGTGAGAACAAGTTTCTTTGGAATCGTATGGTCTACCGCTAGATCCGTGCGAACTTTTTTATATGGTAATTTCATTGTACGCTAAAATCAACTATATTAGCCTACTTTAGCCATGTTTACATACGAACTGTTTTGTATAACTTTGTTACAACAATTTCACATTCTTATTTACACAACGCCGCTTTTGTTTAAATTGTTCTCACAAAGGTAGGTACTTTCTTGTGATTTTTGGAAAGAGTAAATGATCAAACTCCTTATAATACTAATTAGTATGGTCTTTTCATTAAATTTATCCTCTCAAAAAGACTGTGCTTTATCCATCTACTTTAATAGTATCATAATATTTTACACCTAAACTTATTCTATAAAAATTCACAATAGGAATTAGTAAATAAATTATGTTTAAATCAATTGAACTTATGACATATAGCACATACAATATATTATCTGTTTATTTTAGTAGGGGATATAGGTATGTTTAGTTCAAAGCAGGCAGTACAATATAATTTATTTGGTAGTAACGGCCTTGAAGGCATTTCATCTTGTGAATTTGCACATTTTCCTGAAGAGGTATTTGAGATTAGCAGTGAAGAAAATCAAATAATAGATAGTTTAGGAAGCAAAATAGAAAATCTACAACAGGAAAATTTTGATCTTAAAAAAAATGTAGAGTTACAAAAACACTATAAGAAAGGAGTAGAAGAGTATTACGAAGAAGTAAGTGAACTTACCAGAGAAATGCAAACCCTAGAAGGAAAAATTAAAAAGCTTGAAGTTAAATTACAAAAAAGGACGAGAAGTTTAACTGAAAATGATCAAGACATCGAACAGCTAAAACAGAAAGTAGAAATATTATTATTAGAAACTCAGAACAAAAGTGATGTAATTAAGAACTTAAATAACCAATTAAAAGAGGCAAAGAATGAAATTCAGTTAACAGACAAAATAAATGAAGAGTTACAGCAAAAATTGGATTTGACTGAAGATGAGCTAAACAGAGTAAGAAAAGAAAGTACAGTGCTGATAAACAGTATAGAGGATTTGAAAGGTAATTATGAAAATCAGATACTAGAAAAAAAGAAGGAACTTAACGATATAGGAGATCAATTGTGTATTTATTTATCGGAGTATAAAGAGCTGTTTGCAGAATTCAGTAGCCTGCAGAAGGAAAACGAGAATTTAAAACAGAAAAATTTCTATATCAGTAATGAAGTGTCTCTTGCAGATGAAATAAACAAAGAAAACGTAAGAAAAGAAACAGCAAGACCTCAGTCTATACATGAAGTAGAAACCAGGTGTACTAAAGATAATGATGATCAAGAACCAACCTGGCTACGTAGAGAAGGAGAAAATAATCAACATGATAAAACAAATGAAGATAAAAACCTTGAAAATATCGATTTCGAGATTGGAGTATGGAATGAAGCTGATAATGAAAGTAGCGATGATCATAAATCAACTCGGCTATATGGAAAAACAGAAAATTGTCTAACAAGTGAAGATAAAAATCTTGAAAATACCGATTTCCCGATTGAAGTATGGAATGGAACGGATAGTGAAAGTGAAGATGAAGACAATGTTAGCCCTTGCCCTGATTATGATGAAAGTTTTGGTAGGCGTTACAGTCAACTATTCTACGATGCAGACATAATGCGCAAAGAAGATTCTTTTTCTTTAGCAAAAATAAAATTAAATGCAATAGAGATAAAAAAGTATGAAAGTATTTGGCAAAAAATAGATAAGATCCATGATGACCTGAATGTTTTGAATAACCGTGGTAACGACGAAGATTATGAGAAGTGCGAAAAAGAATTTGATAAAGTTATAAGTGAAGCACTGGAACAAGGAATAATGTTCTCTTTTCCATATAAATCTGATATATCCTTGGTAGATCGTATAGCTGACACATTGCAAAAGCTATATCTTTCTTACGATACTACTCGAATTTATGAATTTTTAGACAAAAAAAAGGTATTGCAGATAATATCAGAAGGTGCATTTTTAAATAGATTTAGCGATGAAAAGCATGAAGATATAGTAAACGTAATTTGTTCAGATAAAGATACCTTAGATCAGCGAAAAGCAAACCTTTCAAAGCTGAAGGAGTTAGCACTTGAAAGTATTATGAATAAAAGTGAGCAAATCGATGAATATGACTTTGAACTAGAAATAGATAATGGATATTTTTGTATAGGTTATCCACAAAATAGTACTATTGAAGTTGCAAGGGTATTTGAGAATGAAGAAGCTAAAGGTTTGAATCTAAACATTGGTGTACTTCAAGTTGGAAAAAGTATAATTAGAGTTGAAAATATAGGAGGAAAGAGAAATTATACAGAGTTCTCGGGAGATATCATTGAAATGCCTTTTACTACCGAAATAGGAGAAGTCTGTATTCATCTATGTCCTAGTGAGAAAGATAGTAATAAAATAGAGGTGAGGCTTGTCGATGAAGTCAGATTTAACAAGTTAGAGAATAAATCAAGTTTAGGGCAGAGTTGTCTGTTAGGTGGGAAAAGTGTTTTAGCAGCCATAGAAAATGGGTATTTCGAAAGAAATAGTAGTGTTTTTAAAGAGTTAGGTAAGACTATTAAACAGTCAGATTGTACAATGGGAAATCCATCTAGCTTTGTAGAAGAAGTTAATAGAAATCAATTACTCAAAGTAAATGCAAGAGCATATTGTAGAGGATTGTGATAGTTGCCATATATTGCAGATATAAAAACTAAGAGGAGCGAAGATGCGTTTTAATTTAGAGCCAGGAGATACTTTTTGTGATGGTGAAAGTAAGCTTGTAAATGTCAAAATAAATGACGAAGAAAGAATTAACTTACCTTATATATCGTATGTCTTTGATCATGAGGAAAGTTTTATTATATCTAATTTTATGCTGAGACCGATGAACATAATACTAACTAATTCATCTCAAAGGCTAAATTTAAAGCTAGAAAAAGTAGGTGGTGATTACAAGCTGGCTTTGGTTGATGGCTCAGATCAATATTATTATGTTTACTACTATAATTCCAATATTTCCAAGATAGCTACTTTCAATTCTATACCTAGCAATTTCATAGAATATCGAGGTCAAGAATACATTCAGTCTTATGCTGGAGAATGTTCAGTCAATCTTGTGCCGCTAATAAATAGTAGGGTTCTAGTAGATCCAAAAGATATAATGAGTAATAAAGACGTAGATTTTGTCTTAAAAGAGCTTGAAAAGCTGCCTGATAAGAGACTTAGAATAGGAGTTGGAAAGAATTTTTAAGGGGACCAGAAAAAGTTCTATCAAGTACTTATAAAAGTGCTGAAGTATATGGTATACGTGGTAATAAGATTGGGATATTGAATAATATTGCTACTAGCTTTAGTAATAAAAAATTAAAGCTATTCTCTGGAACTGTTTCTATCGATATAATAGATCAATTTGGTGCTAATATTAGTCTTAAAAAGACTAATCCTCATTTTAGAATAAAAAGATTGAATAATGACAATTATGTAGGATGCATGTTAAGTAAGTATGGTAAATGTGAGAGATTTTATGCTCTGACACCTGAGAGCTTTGAGCAAGAAAAACATACTTATATAGATTATGATTATGAGGAGGAGGAGTTTGAGCAGCAGAGTCATCATTTACACCCTTATTACTACTATTTACATAATTTAAAGGTTAGTATGAATCATAGAAAAATTGAAGAATTAGAGAAAAAAGTTAAAGATTTAGAAAAGAGAATTGGAAATCTACAGTTAAATATAAAGTCAGCAGTAGCAATGCCTGGACCTCCTGGGCTAAGAGGTTTGCCAGGTCCTAAAGGGAATCAAGGCCATCCAGGTCTAAAAGGAAATCCTGGAGAGAAAGGTGAGCATGGCTATTCAGGTTCAAAAGGAGATAGGGGAGTACCAGGACTAAGTATAATTGGCGAAAAAGGAGATCCTGGAGAGATGGGATTAAGAGGTTTCAAAGGGGATGTAGGTCCAAGTGGTTTAAAAGGTCAGTCAGGTGCAAAGGGCGATAAAGGTGATAGTGGTATGAAAGGAGAAACTGGTCCTCAGGGAGTAGATGGAATGCCAGGTATAATGCACCCCATAAACTAGACCAAAAAAAA
>NZ_JAIUJX010000005.1:0-26681 GCF_053891855.1 Wolbachia endosymbiont of Protocalliphora sialia | reverse complement strand
AAAAAAATGGTCTAGACAAATGGGTGCATTATAGTTCAGTGCCAGAAGAACATACTAGCCTGGAAGGTGAGCTAACTTTCCTAGACTCTCAAATAAATGGCGGAGAGCCATTAACTAGTCTGCAATCCTCAAATGTGAATCCATTGCCAGAGTTCAGTTTCTCTCTAAGCTCTGTTACGCTAGATGAGATGGTTAAGAGATATGGCTTTAATCACAATGACCACGCTCTAAGTGATTTAGAAGAGGTATATGTAGAGCAACCAGCAAAGTTCCATACATATTACCACAATTAACTAGGGACAAAAAAAGGTGGTAGTTTAACCTACCATCTCCTCTGGTTTCACTATCCTTTCAAACTCCTCCTCAGTGAGCAGTTGAAGTTTTGCTGCTGCTTCTTTTAGAGTGATATTTTCTTTATAAGCAAGCTTCGCTATTTTTGCTGCATTGTCATATCCTATATGCGTATTTAATATAGTAACTAGCATTAACGACTGATTTAGTAAATCCTTTATTCTTTCTTCGTTTGCTTTAATATCAACTACGCATTTCTCTGCAAAATTTAAACTTGCATCAGCTAAAAGTCTTATAGACTGCAAAACATTGTAAATTATCACCGGCTTAAACACGTTCAATTCAAAGTGACCATTTGAGCCACCAATTGTCACGGCAACATGATTTCCCATAACCTGAGCACATACCATAGTCACTGCTTCACATTGAGTTGGATTCACCTTACCTGGCATGATTGAAGAGCCAGGCTCATTTTCTGGTAACATTATTTCTCCAATTCCGCATCTTGGACCAGAACCAAGTAGCCTTATATCATTTGCAATTTTCATCAAGCTTACTGCTACTGTATTGAGTGCTCCACTGAGCTCAACTAAAGCATCATTTGCTGCTAGTGCTTCAAACTTATTTTTTGCTGAAGTAAATGGAAAATTAGTGATTTTTGCCACTTCTTTAGCAAAATCCTCAGCAAAACCCTTTTTAGTATTGATTCCCGTGCCAACTGCAGTGCCACCTTGTGCAAGTTCATATACATTGCTTAGAGTTGACTTTACTCTCTCTATTCCCTTTTTAATCTGAACTGCATAGCCAGAAAATTCCTGCCCAAGTGTTAGAGGAGTTGCATCTTGCAGATGAGTACGCCCTACTTTTATTATATCTTTAAATTCATGAACCTTATTATTTAGCGCTTTATATAATTCTTCAAGATTGGGAATAAGCAAGCGGTCTATTTGTTCTGCTACTGCTATATGCATTGCTGTTGGAAAAGTGTCATTTGATGACTGACCACAGTTTACATGATCATTTGGATGCACTGGAGATTTACTACCTAAATCACCGCCCAAAATTTCTATTGCACGATTGCTGATCACTTCATTCACATTCATATTGGTCTGCGTCCCAGACCCGGTTTGCCAAACAACAAGTGGAAATTGATTATTAAATTTACCGTCTATTATTTCCTTTGCAGCTGAGCAGATTGCATCCCCTACTCTATTATCTATGCTACCCTGCTTCATGTTAACACGTGCTGCTGCAAGTTTTACTATTGCTAGCGCTTTAATCAGGGGCTCTGGCATTTTCTCTGTACCAATTTTGAAATTTTCCAAAGAACGCTGAGTCTGCGCTCCCCAGTAATGTTCACTTGGTACTTTTACTTCTCCTAAGCTATCTGATTCTATTCTAACTTTTTTATCCATATTTCCTCATTCTAGTGTTTGACATTACCTACATATATGATTAGTTAAATCAAATTGTATTTCAGTGTCAAGTTGAGACATTTTTAGTGAAGACCTTAGAAAACTTTCAAGCCATATCTTTTGCTTCTATTATTTTTTTATTGTTATTAAGGCAATCATGCAACCTTAAGCAATAAACCTACTTTCACTCTCTATAAGGCTATTCTACTTAGAGCTTGAATAGTGAAAACATCTTTAAGCGCAGAAGCTATACCTGTGTTTGCTTTCTCTTTTTTTACTTCTACAACTGTATAACCAAAAATTGCACCTAACGCTAGACTAATGGTAGCTGATGCTGCACAAACTGCAATCGCTGCTCCCGCAGAACATGATATTGTCATACCTGCAACATAACCTATTGCACCACTCACGCCAATGCAGACGTATTTCTTCCGCAGTTCTTTTTGTATGTAACCTTTCAGATATTCTTTTACATCTAAATGCCCGTTTCTAGTAGCATAATTCAGAGCAGTGTTTTCATAGCCATCTTTCACATTAACATTTGCTTTTGCTGTTTCTATCAGGTACTTTACTACCTCTAAATAGCAACTTCCAGCAGCCCACATTAGAGCAGTTCTTCCATAGTGATCTGTTGAATTAATATCTTCTTTCTGTTTTTCTATCAGGTATCTTACTGTTTCTAATTGACCATTTTTGGCAGCTGAAAATAATCCTGCATGATTGTTAATCATTTGTGCAAATGATAATGTTTTTAGTTTAGGGGGTTGTAACTCTTGAGTATTAAAGTTTAATTGTGCTGGAACAATTTCTACTTCAAGCTCTACATGTTCTCTTGTGAAACGATCAAGTAGCCTTTTTACCTGATCAATTGTTTGAATTCTTACCTTATAATACCGCGATAAAGAATTGATTATTTCCCTGTTGTTAAGAACAAATATCACTAATTCTATTTTACCTGTTAAATCTTTAGCATAGATTGAGTATTCTATATTTAATCTATCTTGTGAAATATTTCGTATTGTCTCACTCTCTGTCCAAATTCTTACCTGTTCATTAATTCTCTTACTTACAAGAAAATTATATAATTCACTATCTTCTTCCTTCATTTTATTGAGCTCATCCTTACAGTCATACCAATAAGATGATAACTCTGGTATACAAGTAGGAAGAGGCAAGCGAGGTATTGACATATCAAGATTAGCTATTAAATGATATCTAGTTAGAAGCTTTGCTACCTCCGTATGGCCATTTACAATAGCATATGTTAGGGCAGGGAATTGACCTTTACGTTTCACATTTAAATCAGCTCCATTTGCTATTAGAAGTTGTACTACCTCAAGATGACCATGGGCAGCAGCATGAATTAGAGCAGTTATGTTTCCCGGAGATTCTGCATTAACATTTGCTCCCTCTTCTATCAAGTATTGTACTATCTTTAGTTGACCATTGTCAGCAGCCCATATTAAAGCAGTTCTCCCATAATCATCATCTATTGTATTAATCATTGCTCCACCCTGTATGGCTTGCTGAACAAAACGTAGCTCACCTTCTTTAGCAGCATCAATTAGCTGCGCATTTAGCTGTTTTTGTGATGGCATATACCCCTCCTAAAAAATATACAATTTAAAGCTATTTTAGCCACTATTCAAGTTTTAATGGCTAAAATTGATTGAATCACTTTTTAGTGTTTTTTTATGGTTATTTGAGTCTAGCAAAGATGAGTCTATATCACAATCTAGTAATTCTCCTACTGCACTTAGTAAACCAGCTGTACAACCAGCTATTTTGATCTGGATGAGAGGAGATATAATTTATAACCACTCCCCTATCCTTTCTAGTTGTTTGTAGCTGTTAAATCTCAGGAATTTATCAAAATAAGGAGAGGCAATAAAGGGAGTAGTATCTCTTAAATAATTAGATAAGAAATCTGGTAGAATATTCTGAAATTCATGCATTTTTTGTCTATAATCTTTCAAAGCAATAACCTTTATTTTATCATAATCAAGTTTCCAATAAGCAAGCTCCGAGACTTCTTTTTTTGTTGTGTATTCCACTGCTAAAGCTTGTAAAATTAATTGCGGGAAAAATCCTGACATAACTTCCTCATTGGAAGGTGGTGAACCAAGTTTATAGTCTATAATTGCTACTTGCCCACCTGGTAGATACTCAACTCTATCACATCTTGCTGTCAATAAAATTTCTTCTGTCATTCGAGTATCTGACCAGCTATTATTACACAATTGTCTGGTGTGTTCATTTGCAATCAAATTTTCTGGATCCAAGTAGTCAAGCACTGGAATGACACCCTTCTTCTTAGTGGAAGTTGTACAGCATCCGCGCAGTTGTGTGTCACGCGCTGGAATATGAAATATCGGATAGGAAAAGCTCTTCTCCAACTCAACTTGATTGTTTCCAGTCCTATCAAACTCAACAAAAGATTGAATTATCCTCTGCAACCTTACCCACCACATATTTGAAAAGTGGAATCGATTAGACGAGAATATTTCTCGTACAACACTCATCAGCGACTTTTCGTTGCGTAAATATCTTGCAAGAATATTGTGTACCATAGTGCCAAACTCCAATATCGATGGCTTAAAATTCAAGTCTCTCAATTGCTTAAGGCCCAGTATATATTCAACGTAAAACGAATAAGGATTACGAATTAGCTTTTCTATTGCACTGCAAGACATCACTTGCATTTTTTCTTCTCTGACTTTGGCTTGAGGTTTTGGCATAGGCTGAGTACATGGAACAATACACTCAGGTGTATTTAATATTCTTAGCCAATCGCGGTAAGGATATTTTGTTCTTTGCAACAGAATATCCCAACGGTGTAATAGAATTGATTTTCTATCACTAATTAGCCTCGTAATATAAACCTTGCCGGCACCAAATAAATTGCGCAAAGTATACAAAAAGTACCCTTGCTCTTCTTGCACAGAAGGAAGGTTAAATTTTTCTCTATTCAGTGCACTCAAAAACGGATTCTGAAAATTTGGTATATCATTAAATCCAGCAAGTACTACAACTTTATTGTGATATAAGCTGAATTTATCTAAGTTATTTTCTGGAGAAAAAAATTTTCTTTTTAAAAATAATATCAGGATTTGGCTATATAACTCTAAGGAGCATTTTATTGCCACATCTTCACATGCATTTAAGAAATCACGAGTAAAATTACCTATTTCACCATTTAGCTCTAAAAAATTGATATTAGAAAGGACATTAACACACTGCAAATGAGCTGATGCCACATCAAAAATGGGATAATTTACAAGATACAGTAAAGGATTAAATATAATCTTTAAATTACTGATAATAATTAATATATCTTCTTTATGTCTTAGCTTTTTACAAGTATTAATAGCGTTAATAATATCCTTAAGACCATTTGTATTAAAGCTACGCAATACTTCTATCTCAAACTCAGATAAAATACGAGTGTATTCTTCTTGAGTGTAACCAAAAGTCACTAGACTATGTTTGAGTAGCGAAAGCAGTGCCACACTGTTCCAATTTGAGGTCAAAACTTCAATGCTGTAAAATAGGAGCGTTATATAAGAATAGTTTTCCGATATGGTACACGCCATACGATCTGCAAGTAATTTATCAAAGACAAACAAAGAAACGTTTTCATAACCTTCATTCTTTATAATTAGTGACGTCACTTGTGCTTCTTCCTCCCTTGAATCACAAGTGATGACTTCAATATTTTCAATTGATCCGCCACCAACTTCACTTAGATCAGCAGTTGTATCGAAGATATAATCAAGATATTCCTCAGGACTTCCTGTTATCCCAGCCCTTTCTTCTGTCATCCCAGTGCTTGACACTGGGATGACACCAGAACACGCTTCTGACAGAAAACTAACATCCCTTCTATCCACTTTTAAATAATCGAGTAAATCTTTCAGGCAATGTTGATAGTGTTTTTTATCAAGTGATTTCCAATCTTTTTCGTTCATTTTCAAATTCAGGTTAGGTAGAATTATCTTTCCAAATGGCAGGTCATATATAGCCTTAATCAATAACTTGTAGATTTCACCCTTTCCAATTCCAATAAAGATCATATGCTGATCTTTCTGCAGGAAGTTTATCATATTGTTTATGTAGTCATTCTTATGCTTTAGTATATCTATTACTCCCAAACCTTTTAAAGTTTTACTCCAAGTTTTGATAAGTAAATTTATGAAATTCCCTACTTTTTTTGAGTGCTCATCAAGTTGATAATCACCCTCTATTTGGGTATATTGAAGCAATGACGGCAAACTGTAAACCAGATCGATTGGAAAATTATCATTGTTTTTTTTATTCCACTCCAATATAAATTGAATGAGTAGCAGTGTTCTTTTTGTTGGGTTGATAACTTTAACTCTATCAAGATTTAATATTAAATCTTCTTCATCAATATTCTCTAGTGAAACTATCTCTGGCAAAATTATAGCGCTGCAACTCTTGAATGCACCCAGCAATGCTATCACATCCCTCTTGCATGGAAGTATGATCTTTATTTGAGGAATTTCTTTTCTTTCATATTCAGAAAATATATGCTGA
Source organism: Wolbachia endosymbiont of Protocalliphora sialia (assembly GCF_053891855.1). NCBI lineage: Bacteria > Pseudomonadati > Pseudomonadota > Alphaproteobacteria > Rickettsiales > Anaplasmataceae > Wolbachia > Wolbachia endosymbiont of Protocalliphora sialia. Next base: position 20,418 of record NZ_JAIUJX010000005.1, on the reverse strand, counting down.
ACTAGAACATCGAAAAAGGATGCATCTACGTTAATGGTAAAAACTTTTCTCATGAAAAATAACAATTAGTATGATGCATTATTGTACAGCAAAATATAAATGTGCTCTCACTTTCTTATGTTATTATATATCAAATTTTTTAATAATATTGCATGACGAACATCAGAATAGAAGTTTTAAATAAATGTAAGCAAGTTAGCCACAGGTGGCTAGTCAACATTTACTCGATTTACATAAGCAAAGAACTACCATTAAAATTATACGAAGAAATTTGTGAATTATTTTATAATAAAGTCATACAAGATTGTTGTTATTATTCTTACAACAAAAATCTCGAAGAAGTTCAATATGATTTCATAGAATCACAAGCAAAGTGGGGCTTGGAAATAAGCTTTCTACCTGGCATGACCGATAATGTTGGCAATACGGCAAAACAGATTGTTAGAGAATATCTAATGAGTAAAGGCCACATTGATGAAAGTGTTTCTATCAAGGCAAGAAGTTCAAAATTACTTCTAAGTCAAGGAGGTTTTTCAACCGAAGATGACATAAAACAGGAATTCAATCCTATTACTGAATATTGCACACTTGTCTATAAAGAAAACGGCAATTGCCATTGGAAGTATTACAGTAAACCAAATACCCCACCTGGTGTCATTACAGCGCGTGACCAGGAAAAAAAAGAATGGATTCCAGTGTCAAGCACTGGGATGACACCAGGTAATAATGGAGCAAAATCTGTCAAACTCAATGTGAGTGACCAAGAGCTTGAAAAAATCAGCAGAGATGGAATCGATGGTAATGGCACTTTAGGGCTCTCGCTGGCAGCAATGAAAGCTATAAAGGATTACTTTAAAAAACTCGGTAGAAATCCATATGATATTGAACTTGAGTCTCTGGCACAGACTTGGTCTGAACATTGTAAACACAATATTTTTTGCTCCCCTATTGATGAAATAAAAGACGGTCTATATGCTCATTATATTAAGCGTGCAACGCGTGAGATAAATTCTAACATATGCGTGTCAGTTTTCTCCGACAACGCAGGAGGAATAATTTTTGATGACGATTACTTGATTGTAGATAAAGTTGAAACTCACAATAGTCCTTCAGCTCTCGATCCGTTCGGTGGAGCAATGACTGGAGTGCTTGGAGTTAACCGAGATATAGTCGGTTTTGGCAAAGGTGCAGAACCTATCATGAATACTTATTACTTTTGCTTTGCCAAAGAATCAAAAGGCAAACTTTATAGAGATAAAGAGCGTACTGATAAAATCTTACCACCAAAATATATAATGAAAGAAGTGATTCACGGTGTTAATGTTGCTGGTAATTGCTCCGGTATTCCAACGCAACTTGGATCAGTATACTTTGACGATAGATTCTGTGGAAAGCCATTAGTTTTTGTTGGAAGCATCGGAATTATTCCACGGAATATAAATAATGCACCTTCACACATAAAAGAACCCAAAAACGGTGATAAAATCGTAATTATTGGTGGAAGAGTTGGAAGGGACGGAATTCACGGTGCAACTTTTTCTTCAGAGGCATTGTCGGGAAACAGTCCTTCAACAATTGTGCAAATTGGTGACCCTATAACACAAAAAAAATTATCCAACGCCGTCGTAGAAGCAAGAGATCTTGGTCTTTATAATGCAATAACGGATAATGGAGCAGGAGGTCTATCATCGTCCATTGGTGAAATGGGAAAAGACGGATTTGAAGTTGATTTGAGCAAGGTTCTCCTTAAAAACGATGGTATGGCTCCGTGGGAAATATGGATATCAGAATCACAAGAGAGAATGACCTTAGCAGTGCCAGAAGAAAATCTTCCTGCGTTTAAGCAAATCATGAAAACACATGATGTGGAGGTCTGTGTAATTGGAGAATTCAACAAAAGTGGCAAAGCCGTTGTTAAATGTCCCCCAGGAGAAGTAATAATGGACATCGAAACTGAATTTCTGCATGACGGTAATCCCAAAGTGCATTTACAGACGAAACCGTGGTCTAAGGAGTCTGCTGTATCCTTTCCTGTCATCCCAGTGCTTGACACTGGGATCCAGCAGGTAAAGCCTGCAAACATTTTACGCCAAAACCCATACGATGGTGGAGCTGAGCGTGAAATGGATTCCAGTCTCAGCTACTTGCATGACACCTTTGAACTAAAAGAAATGCTAAGCAGACCAAACATACGCAGCAAAGAGTTTATAGTGGTGCAATATGACCATGAAGTTCAAGGATCGTCAATACTGAAACCACTGCAAGGCAAGGGAAGAGTGTGCAGCGAAGCTGTTGTCTCGAGGCCAGTCCTTTCTTCAAACAAAGGTGTTGTAAAATCGCAGGGATTTGGCTCAAGTTATGGAGAAATTGACACTTATCACATGGCAGCATGTGCGATTGACACTGCCATACGCAACTACGTAGCTGCAGGAGGAAATATAAATCATCTAGCGTTGCTCGATAATTTTTGCTGGTGTGATGCTTATAATCCAGAAAGATTGTGGCAACTAAAGAGAGCTGCAGAGGCTTGTTACAACTTTGCAACTGCATTTAAAACACCATTCATATCCGGAAAAGACAGTATGTTCAATGACTTCAAGGGATATGATGAAAATGGCGAGAAAGTGATAATCTCTGCACCACCTTCATTACTCATCTCAGCAATTGGAATTATAGAAAATATTGAAAATGCGGTATCGCTTGATGTGAAAATGCCAGGGGACTTGATATATGTGCTTGGTACAACCCACGATGAGCTTGGTAGATCTGAATATCAGTTATATAGTGGAATAGATAATAACAACGTGCCAAAAGTTAATGCAAAGAGCGCTAGGAAGTTGTATGAACGTTACAACCAGGCAATAAAAGATGGCATAATTGTCTCTGCAATTGCACCAAACTTAGGGGGCTTAATTATTGCTCTGGCAAAATCGCTAATTGCAGGAGACCTTGGTGCTGAAATTGATCTTTCACTAGTACCAATAGGAAAAACACAAAATACAGACATAATAAACAAGATAATAATGTTTTCTGAATCGCAAAGTAGAATATTAGTAACCATTGCCCCGCAAAATCAGCGGAAGTTTGAAGAATTGTTTAAAGGTATAGTTTTTTCATGTATTGGAAAAGTGACAGAGGAGAAAGCTCTCAATATAAAGGATATTATAAGAATAGATTTGAAAGACTTAGGTGCTAGTTTAAATAACTTTTGATTACGCTAGACAAATTTTTCATTATGTGTAATGTCTGATTAAAATAAATGCATATTATTAAATTTGGGTAGGTGATTATGTCCATTTTATCAATACTCTTGCTTATCAGTCTTTCTTTACTTAACACTTCAAATAAATTAATGATATGTGCTGCCTTATTTGTGGGAGCTACTTTAGTTGTAAACTCAATGGTTGAGTTTTATGGTAGAAGCAAAGCTACTTACAGCTTAATAGTGTGTACAGTGATATGCTGTCTTTTTAAATTGCAAAATTTTAGTTTTATGATACTGGTTCTATATACTGCAATTTTAATCTCTCTTCTCTCAAGCATAGTTGTTTTTGAAGAATTAAAGTCGAAATTGAATTTTCATATGGCAAATTTCATCACTTTAATTATAGCATCGGTCATTGATAGTACGATTATTTGTGTTGGACTACTATACAAAATTTCTGCAGGTAAATGCTTATCAATATATATTAAAGATTTAATTTTCAAGTTTTCCTATGCATCGATATTGAGTATCTGCTTGTTTGTAGGAATGTATTTATTCTCCTTGGCAAGCAAGAAGTATTTTAAGGTTTCTGCATAACCCGTCTTCTGATATAGCCAAAATAGTTTAGATTTAACTATAACCGTCATTCCGCTATTTGTTAGCAGCTTGGTAGTATAATGTGAAAAGCTCTTATTCGGATAGCGGTTCTAAAATCAAAGTAATTGGAAACTGTTAACTTAAGTTATCCTTTAAGAGAGCTAGTACAATTTCTTACAGGTTTCATACATGATAAGAGTTTTATTTTTAGCTAAACCAATTGAAATAAGCTATAAAATCTGTTAAAGTCAACTTTGTGCAAGCACCCTTAGCTCAGTTGGATTAGAGCATTTGACTACGGATCAAAAGGTCGGGCGTTCAAGTCGCTCAGGGTGCACCATATTTTATAGGAAATAGAGGTCATGCTTGAAATTCATATGTGTAATACCTATCTTTAAAGGTAAAATACTGAGCTATTATATATGAACAAAAAAGACTATTATGATCTGCTAGAAGTGAGCAGAAATGCTAGTACTGACGAGATAAAAAAAGCATATAAAAAACTAGCATTAAAATATCATCCTGACAGAAATCCTGGTAATAAGGAAGCAGAGGAAAAATTTAAAGAAGTAACAGCTGCATATGAAGTTCTATCTGACTCTGAAAAAAGAGCAGGTTATGATCGTTATGGTCACGATGGTGCTTCCGGTGGATTTGATTTCAGCCAAGCTGGAGGGGATTTTAGCGATATATTTAACGATTTTTTTGGTGGAGGATTCGGCGGCAGTACAAGTAGGTCAAGAACAAAAAGAAGTACAACAGGAGTATCTGGAGCAGATCTGCGCTACGACCTTAAAATTACCTTAGAAGATGCATTTAAAGGAATACAAGCACCTATACATTATGTGACAAATATAAAATGTAATACATGCCAAGGCACAGGTAGCGAAGGAGCAATCAAACCAGTTCAGTGCAACACATGCCAGGGAAGCGGTAGAATTAGAACTCAACAGGGCTTTTTTACCATTGAAAGAACGTGTACTACATGCTATGGGGAAGGAGAAATAATACAAAATAAATGTAAGAAATGCGGTGGAAGTGGGCGTAAAAGAGATGAAGTAAATATCTCCGTTTCAATTCCAAAAGGCATAGAAGAAGGAGCTAAGGTAAGGGTCAGTGGTAAAGGAGAAGCTGGAGCAAGAGGTGGAAAAAGCGGAGATTTATACGTATGTGTGAAAATAGCTACTCATCAGATCTTCACTCGCAATAGAGCAGATTTACACTGTAAAGTGCCTATAAGAATGACACTAGCAGTACTTGGTGGTGAAATCGATATTCAATCAATTGATGGAGCTAAAATAAAAGTAAAGGTCCCTGAAGGCACTCAAACTGGTACCAAACTACGTTGTAGGGAAAAGGGTATGCCATATATGAACTCACATGCTCGTGGTGATTTATACGTACAGGTAATAGTTGAGACTTTAAATCCAAAGAATTTAACCCAAAAGCAGATTGAGCTATTAAAAGCGCTTGAGGAAGAGGAACATGAAAGTGTAGAGCAGAAATCTGAAGGATTCTTTGGAAAAGTAAAAAAAAAATGAGAAATTTGCTAAATGATATAAAGAGGTAGCTGTCTACACTTAATTCTTTTTACCAATTTAAAAGCCTTCTCTTTTAGTGAAAAGATTTTTTTAAGTTATGCAAAAGTGATAAATTCCTTTATTTAAGGTCGAAGTTTTGCTATCCTCGCATTTTAATAATTTAAAATTAATGAACATAAACAAAAATGAGTTTTTATTTCTTCCTCTTGGAGGAGTAGGAAGAATTGGGATGAACGTTAGCCTATATCATTATCAAGGCAAGTGGATTATGATCGACCTTGGTATCGGTTTTGCAGATGAAACTATGCCAGGTGTTGAGCTACTCATTGCTGATGTAGATTTTATTGCTCAAAGAAAAAAAGATTTGCTTGGAATAATAATTACACATGCACATGAAGATCACTGTGGTGCAGTGCCTCATCTGTGGGAAGATTTGCAATGTCCCATATATACAACAAAGTTTACAGTTAATTTTCTCAAGGAGAAACTAAAGGAGTTTCGATTGGAAGGTGTGGTACCTGTGAAAGAGGTAGACATAAATGGCAGCATAAATTTGGGTCCTTTTACCGTTGAGTTTATAAATGTAACTCACTCAATTCCTGAGGCAAATTCAATATTAATTAGCACTGAAGCAGGTAGTGCACTTCATACTGGGGACTGGAAATTTGATCCAAAACCTGTTGTTGGATTAATTTCTAATATAGAGCGTTTAAAAGAAATTGGCGATAAAGGTGATCTACTTGCAGCAATTTGTGATTCAACAAACATACTGAGCAAACATGACCCTGAATCAGAAAGTGAAATTTATGATAATATTTACAATATAATAAAGCGGTCTAAAAAATTGGTTGCTGTCTCGCTATTTGCCTCGAATGTGGCGCGAATTGAAACAATAAGCCAAGCTGCAAAAGCACTAAATAGAAAAGTGGTTTTACTTGGCAGATCTTTATGGAGAATAGTGAAAGTTGCTCAGGATAGTGGTTATTTAACTGATTCTCCTGAGTTTCTAGAAGCAAAGGAGGCAGTAAATTTTCCAAGGGAAAAGCTGGTGCTACTTTGCACAGGTTGTCAAGGTGAGCCACTGGCAGCTACCGCAAGACTTGCCGCTAAGAGTCATCAAGCATTTAAAATGCAGCAAGGTGATACCATGATCTTTTCATCAAAAATCATTCCTGGCAATGAAACTCGTGCACATAACATGCTCAATGCCTTTATTGAGATGGGAGTGGAAGTTATTACTGAAAAAACAGAGAATGTTCATGCTTCCGGACATCCAGTAAAAGCAGAGCTAAGGGAAATGTATTCTTTGATAAAACCTAAGATGTCTATTCCGGTTCATGGTGAGTATATTCATACGGATGCACATGTAAAGTTTGCTAAAGAGTGCGGTGTGAAAAAAGCAATAATGATTGCACCAGGTGATATTGTTAATTTGGAAAATGGGGAAAAAGTTAGCTCCATTGATGTCGACTACTTTGGTATTGATGGTATGTTACTCCGTCATCCAGAATGCAGCGTTATAAAAATGCGTGAGAGAATGAGAGATGCCGGAGCTATCGTAGTGACAGCAGTTGTAAACAAGAAAAATAAACTGCTTGCTAAGCCAAAAGTATTTGCACCTGGTGTTTTCGAAGCGCAAAAAGATGCAGCCATTATGCAAAAGATCATAAAGAAGGTTGAGTCAGCATTTGACTCACAGCCGATAAAAAAAATAAGAAATAAAATTGAGAGCTCAATATTTAGTATCTTAAAAGAATATTTACTAAAAAGACCTATAATTGAAGTCCAGATAGAACAGGTATAGAAATACACCTTTTTTTATTAACCATTATTTGAGTAAGAAGTTAACAATGTATTCTTTGATGTTATTTCAGCATGCAATACTGGAATCCGTAAAAAAAAATCAGTGTCAGATCACACAACTATACAAACATTGTGATTTGAATCTACCAGAAGGGTGCCATCTCAACGCCCATGCAAACATTGTAGTTTTAGAGCAATCTCCACCAGTAGGGTGTCATCCCAGTGCTCTGAAACTGGAATCCAGTTTTTCATGCAACCTTGTCAAAGACGTTTATTTTAGAATAAAACAGCTACTTTTATGCTTGCCACCTCAGTGCACTTACTTGCAGTCAAATTTCTGGATTCCAGTGTCAAGTACTGCAGAAATTGATTTACTCTACTGTCATGCAGTTTAACTTCAAAAGTAAGCTATTTGCTGAGATGACAGGAGGTAATGCAAGAAATCTAATGAAGCTATTCGTTCAACTGGTGTTATTTATTTCGTTATTTATTCCTTATTCCACAAAAGCTGTTTTATATGTTGATATAAAAAAAAGCAATATTGGTAATATTGATCTTGTTGTATCTAAATGTGCATGCAAGACAGAAGTGGAAAGTGAGCTAAGTGAAAGCATCACAAAAGTAATTGAAACAAATCTATCTAATTGTGGCTTATTTAATGTGAAACGTGATGCGAAAGTTGAGTCTTGGAAAAGCGATACTGTAGTCACAGTAAGTTTAAGTGAAGTATCAAACAGAAATTTAGAGCTATCTTTTCGTTTATCTGACAGCTTTACAAACAGAGAATTGCTTACTCAGTCGGTTGTTTTTCTAGCAAAAGACTGGAGGAAAATTAGTCATCTTGTTTCAGATCTGATACATGATAGATTGATTGGTGAGAAAGGGCATTTCAATACAAAAATTACATATATCGCTGAAGAAAAAGATAGCAATTACAAATCCGTCCGTAAAATTGCTGTGATGAATCAAGATGGAAGTAATATAAAGTACTTAACAAATGGTGAGAAATTTGTGTCAACACCAAGATTTTCACCAAATGGAAAGGGTATTGTTTATATCTCATACACAAATGGTAAAAGTTATATAATATTAAAAAATTTAAAAGATAACACTGAATCAATAATCAGCGCATTTGAAGGAGTTATTTCTGCACCAAGATTTTCTCCTGATGGTAAATCTCTTTTTATTTCCCACTCATTGAGTGGTGAAACAAATATATTATCTCTAGACTTAAACAGTAAACGAACAAAAAAAATTACTAAAGGTTCAGCTATAAGTACTTCTCCCTCTTTGTCTCCAGATCAAAAGTACATGGTTTTTAGTTCTGATATAAGTGGAAGTCAGCAACTATATATCATAGATTTCACTAAAAAAAGCAAAAAACCCAAGAGAATTAGTTTTGGAAATGGAAGATATGCTACACCTGTTTGGTCGCCAAAAGGAGATCTGATAGCTTTTACAAAAATTCAGTCAGGAAAATTTTACATAGGAGTTATGAAGCCAGATGGCAAAGAAGAGCGCTTGCTTTCAGAGGGACATAAAATTGAATCTCCGGCATGGCTACCAAATGGCAGAGAAATTATCTTCACTAACGCAGAATCACCAAGCAACTCTAAATTATATTTAGTAGATTTAGTAAAGAAAAATCAAAAAATGGTTTTTACTCCAACGAATGCTTCTTTACCAGATTGGTCTTATTTTTGAAAGTAGATCTATAAAATCGTTATAAATCTTGCTTTATCTTAATCGTTTATAACCTTCGGTACTACGAAATACCCATGCTCCGATTTTGTATTGGATAATATTTCTTCTTTAATGTTTTGAGAATTTATAATATCATCGCGTACATAAATATCCTTATCTATAGTTCCATAACGCATAGGAGAAACACCTTCAGTATTAACTTTCAACAAAGTATCATGTATCCAATCCAGCATTGTCAGTTCTTTTGAGTAGTATTGAATCTCATCATCGGATAACTTAATCCTCACAAGCTGTGCAGTTTTAAGCATTTCTTCTTTAGTAATTGTTATTTTTCTCTTATTTGCAAATTCTATTAACGAAGTGATAACATCTTCTGTTGATCTAGCTGGCACTTTTACCTCCTTGCATAAAGCAAATTAAAATATTTGCAATTGAAACAACCTCTATCTTATCATTTTTTTCAAATTTGTGAAATACGGTGTCCGTAATTACTAATTTATCCAGAGAAGAGGAAGAGATTTTCTCAACTGCATTTCCTGAAAGTATTCCATGTGTAATGCATGAAACTACAGACTTTGCTCCTCGGTTTTTTAAAGCAAGAGCTGCATTACATAATGTTCCGCCAGAGTCAACTATATCATCAACAATGACGCAATTTTTGTTTGCAACTTCTCCGATTACATTCATTACCTCAGATGTACCTGCTTTTTCTCTATATTTATCTACTACAACAATATCATTATCTAACTTGTATTTTTCCTCTAAAATCTTTGCAAAAGCACGAGCTCTGCCAATTGCTCCAACATCAGGCGCAACTATTGCCAAGTTTTCCTTGTATATAGAGTTAACAAATACTTCAAAACAGCTTAGATTAGTAACTGGTATATCAAAAAAACCTTCAATTTGACTTGAATGCAAATCAATAGCAGCAACACTGTTTGCACCAGCTGTTTGAATAAGATTTGCAGTTAATTTAGCACTTAAAGCAGATTGCATATTATTGTTTTTAATAACCCTATCCTGCCTACTGTATCCGTAATAAGGAATAATAGCCGTTATTCTCTTGGCTCCTGACCTCTTTGCTGCATCAATTGTAAGCAGAAGCTCCATAAGGTTATCATTTACAGGGGAAGAAAGAGATTGTACTATATATACTTCTTGATTACGTAGATCATTTGCTACTTCTACATTTACCTCACCATCGGCAAATCTTGATACCTGAGTAGGTAATAGCTGAGCATTTAGCCCACTTGCTATTGAATCTCCTAATTGTTTACTAGTGCTACCTATTATTACCTTCATATATATCAATTAAGTTTTGAAAATTATACAGAAACCATAGAATGATTAAAACTTTATTCTTGCCGCCAAGTGGATCATAGAAACGGAAAAGTTACTCGAAACATTTCACCGATGTTCCTTATCATAATAACGGCACTTGCTGAGTGCATTAAGTAATTTTATGCGCAGTGGAATGATAAAAAGCGTTTTCACAAACACATTTTACTACATAATCAGCGCTAATATTAAAATGCTTATAAAGAGCTTCATAAGGTGCTGATTCTCCAAAATTTTTCATGCCAATAAATATACCGTTTGAACCTATATATTTATGCCAACCCACTTCACTTCCAGCTTCAATTGCAACTTTAATACTATCATTATTTAATATTACCCCTTTATATTCATCACTTTGCTCGTCAAAAAGCCTCCAACACGGCATAGAAATGACCCTTGTACCTACACCTTTTTCCTGTAATTTTTCTCTTGCCTCAACTGCAATTTTAACTTCAGATCCGGTAGCAAATATCGTCACTTCTAGCTTCCCTGAATATTCGCATAGTATATATGCACCAAATTTTGATAGGTTGGCCAATTGGTCAGTATAAGAGTGCATGTAATTAATATTTTGCCTTGAAAGCGCAAATAGTGCAGGTGACTCTTTTTTTTCAAGTGCAATGCTAATGCACTCCAAAGTTTCAATTGCATCTGCTGGCCTAAAAACATACAGATTTGGTATAGCTCTCAGAGAAGCTAAATGCTCTATTGGCTGGTGAGTTGGACCATCTTCTCCTACTCCAATTGAGTCATGAGTCATTACATAGATAACCTGCTGCTTCATCAAAGCTGAAAGACGTATAGCAGGTCGGCAGTAATCGGAAAATACTAAAAAAGTTCCACCATAAGGAATAATCCCACCATGAAGAGCCATACCATTCATACAAGCTGCCATAGCGTGCTCTCTCACTCCATAGTGTACATAAGAGCCACTATAATTATTACTATCTATTGCCTGCATGTGCTTATATTTAGTACAATTTGAACCGGTAAGATCAGCAGAGCCACCAATTAGTTCTGGCATAGACTTAGTTAATAGTTCCACTACTCTGCCGAAAGAAGATCGAGTAGCTTCGTTTGGCATGAGCTCACATATTTGTTTCTTCAGGTTAGCCAAATCACTCTCGATGTTATTCGGCAAACGTTTCTCAAGTCTTCTTTGTAGTTCTTCATTGATCAAGGATGTATAGTTTTGCTTTGCCCTCTTAACTGTTTCTATCCAAGCGTTTCTCACATCTTCTGGTACATGAAATGGTTCATAGTCCCAATTTAATTTTTCTCTCATCTGTTTTACATCTTCCTCTGTAAAGGCACCACTATGAGCAGAAGATGTGCCAGCACGGCTCGAAAATTTTCCGATAATAGTTTTGCAACAGATTAGTGTAGGTTTATCAGACTTTTGCGCCTGCTCTATTGCAAGGGATATAGCATCAAAGTCATGCCCATCGATTTTGTCAACATTCCATCCATACGCTGAAAAACGCTTTTCTATATCATCAGAGCAAGAGAGGCTAGTAGAGCCGTCTATAGAGATGTCATTGTCGTCAAAAAGTGCTATCAGCTTATTTAATTTAAGATGCCCAGCAAGAGACGCTGCTTCATGGCTTATACCTTCCATAAGACAGCCATCTCCTAGCATTACGTAAGTGTAGTGGCTGATTTCAAACTGCTTTGCAAGAATCGATTCAGCAAGTGCCATGCCAACAGCAGTGGCAAATCCCTGACCAAGTGGGCCTGTTGTTGCTTCTATACCAGAAGTCAAGCCAAATTCTGGGTGACCTGGAGTTTTTGATGTAAGTTGCCTGAAGTTTTTTAGTTCATCTATACCAATGTAGCCTGTCAGATATAATATAGAGTATTGCAGCATCGAACCGTGACCATTTGATAGGACGAAACGATCTCTACTGATCCATTTAGAATCATCAGGGTTATGGTTTAGATATTTAGCAAATAATACAGTGGCAACATCTGCCATGCCAAGTGGCATACCTGGATGTCCAGAATTTGCTTTTTGTACTGCATCAATTGATAAAAAGCGGACAGCATTTGCCATGGATTTTAGTAGTAGATGATTCATGTATTAATAGGAAAACTTAAAAGTGAAGTATACTATATCATAGTGGCAAAAACAAGTTGACACTTAATGTTAAAATCATTAATAATTTATAGTTAGATTGTGAGAATTTTTGTATGACAACTGTTATCAATAGAAAGTATAGAATCAGTCGCAGGCTTGGTGTAAACTTATGGGGTAGAGCAAAAGATTCGGTCAATAAAAGAAAATACCCTCCAGGTCAGCATGGTATTCTTGGATTTAAGAAGTTATCTGACTTTGGTAAGCAGTTTGCTGCACATAAGAAATTTAAGTTCTACTATGCAATTTCAAGTAAGCAGCTTAGACGTACATTTTTAGATGCTTACAAAAGAAAGGGTTATACGGCTGATAATTTTATTGGTGCCTTGGAATCAAGGTTAAGTTCTGTTCTATATCACTCTGGTTTTGTGCCAACAATTTACTCGGCAAAACAGCTTATATCTCATAAACATGTTACAGTTAATGATAAGGTGGTTAACATATCAAGTTATAGAGTGAAGCCTGGTGATATAGTAAAAATAAGGGAAAGAGCAGCAAAAATTCCTATATTAATAGAGGCTGAACAAAAACAAGAACGTAAGGCTCCAGATTATTTAGAGGCAGATAGCAAAGCACTTTCAGTGAAGTATTTGAGAGCACCTCAATATTCCGAAGTCCCATATTCAGCAGACATGGAAGTCAATTTAGTAGTAGAATTTTACTCTAGATAAATAAGGCCCGTGTGGCGGAATCGGTAGACGCAGCGGACTTAAAATCCGTGGGTTTTGCGACCTTGGGAGTTCAAGTCTCCCCATGGGCACCAGTTTAATTTATCGAAAAAGTATGAAATGGCTTGATATAGAAGATATTGCAGAAGCTCTAGAAGAGAAGTTTCCCAGTAAGGATATAATTAGTATTAGATTCACTGAACTTAAGAAAAAGATCTTGGGTTTGAAGGAGTTTGATGATGATGAAAAGTATTGTAATGAAAAAATATTAGAGGCCATTCAAGCAGCTTGGATTGCAGAAAGATCTTAAAAAACAGATAGCTATAAGAAAATTACTGCATACAGTAAAAAGATAATCTTCTTGGAAATACTATACTTTACTCGAATTTTAATTAGCTTCATAATAATTTAACAAATTAAAATTAAAAATGATTACAAGGTAGGAAACACAAAATTCTGGCAAATGCTAGATATACAAATACTGCTTTTTATGTGTGAGGCCGAGGATTATGAAAACAATAAGTTAGTTTTTTGTATAAGAAAGTTGTAATATAATTTAATTTTAAGCACTGGAAAGATGTTTAAATATAGCGGGCCAAAGAAATTAAAATCTATAATAGAAAACTATGCATTAAAATGCATGAAAAATAAGATCAGCAAAAATGAAATACGTCTTATTTTAAACTGGAAAAGTATAGTTGGAGAGGAATTAGCAGAATGTACAAAACCACAAAAGATCTCATACGCACAAAACGTAAATTCTGGTGTTCTGCATCTGTTAGTAACAAATGGCAGTAAAGCATTAGAAATGCAGCATATGGTTTCTCTTGTAATAGAAAAAATTACAGTGTTTTTTGGCTATAAAGCAGTATACGGTATAAAAATCAAGCAAGGGAGTTGACTATTTAACTATATAAGGTTAACCTAGTTACATAGGATAAATTGGTATATTGAAGTGAGTAGAATTTGTGAATTAACAAATAGAAAAAAGTCTTTTGGTAATAAGGTATCGCACTCAAATCGTAAAACAAAGCGTACCTTTCTCTTAAATTTACATAAGGTTACATTAACGAGTAATATATTAGAAAAAAAGTTTAGCTTTCGTATAGCGACAAGAACTTTAAGAACTATAGATTACAAAGGTGATCTTGATGCTTTCTTGCTCAACACAAAAACAATTAAACTAAGTAAAGAAGCGCAAAAGATAAAAAGAAGATTAAAGAAAGTTTTAGCAAAACAAGAGGTAGAGCTAGCTGTTTCAGATGCATAGTAAGCCTACATGGCTCAGAGCAAAAGCTCCAGCTGGTAAAGTATTCAATGAAACCTTAAACACTGTTAAGCTACATAACTTACATACAGTATGCGAAGAAGCTGCGTGTCCAAATATTGGTGAATGTTGGAATAAACGTCATGCTACTGTGATGATTCTCGGTTCTGTTTGTACTCGTGCTTGTGCGTTTTGCAACGTTGCAACTGGCATTCCTGATAAGCTCGATCCTCATGAACCAGAAAATTTAGCAAAAGCAATAAAAAAGTTAAATTTAAAGCACGTTGTCATTACCTCTGTTGACCGTGACGATTTACCAGATGGTGGTGCAAATCAGTTTATAAGGTGTATAGAAGAAATTAGAAAGATAACTTCGGAAACAACAATAGAGATCCTCACTCCTGATTTTTTAAATAAGAAAGGAGCGTTTGAAGCAATAGCTATTGCATCACCTGATGTTTATAACCACAACATCGAAACAGTACCAAGGCTGTATGCAAAAATAAGACCAAGAGCTCGTTATTTTCATTCACTATATTTGCTAAAGATGGTGAAACAGATTAATTCTAAACTTTTCACGAAGTCAGGGCTTATGGTTGGTCTTGGAGAAACAAAAGAAGAAATCTTTCAGGTTATGGATGATTTACGTAGCGCCGAAGTTGATTTCATTACAATTGGTCAATATCTGCAACCAACTCCAAAGCATGCAAAAATTGATAGATATGTTACTCCAGAAGAGTTTGAGCATTATAAATATATTGCTTATTCTAAAGGCTTCTTGGTAGTTGCATCAAGTCCATTAACCCGTTCATCATATCACGCTGAAGAAGATTTTAACAGGCTCAAGGCTTGTAGTTAATATCTTGATTTTTTCAGAGTACAGTTTAATATAGTAATTAATATCTTGACTTTATTTAGAATATAATTTAATATAGGTATTTATGAAGCGAAAAAGTTATGGGTGGTTCTAACGAAAAAGTTGACTACACTGAGTTATCAAAATCTTCTATTTCTGACAAAATAAAGCCAAAAAAAAAGGTCGAATTTTGTCAGCAAGTCCAAGTTAAAGAAATTCCACTTGAAGGAAAAAAAGGAGCATGTAAACGATACAAAGAAAAGAAAGAGAAACAAAAACATGAGCTCAATAAAAAACCACAATTATGGGAAAGAGGTGCAGCAATTATTGTTCCACCAGTAATTGGGCTTCTAGGAGGTTTAATAACTTTAACACTCATAACAGAAGAAATAAGTTCACCATTTTTAATTGCAGCTTTAGCTGCTATAGCAATTACAGCAGCAATATATGAACTTGAGTATTTACTTAAACCTGAATTGCTAGAAAAGCCTGGTAAAACTTTAAAGGATTTAGTAACAGATTCTTTTGTAAAGGAAGAAAAAAACTCAAGAACTGTATCACAATAAATCAGAAAAGCTTAGTGAGTTGCCCTAGGCTTGACTTTTTACTTAGCTGATCACAAAAAGTATGAATTTTACAGCACCTAAACCAGCTGTTTAAGATCTTATATAAGCAATTGACAGCTACTGAGATGCCAGTTAAAATATTTACATAGTATATTAACAGAGGGTAAGGTGGGTTTTAGTGGATATGTACATGATAAAGCTTTAACAATATCAGATGTAAGTGCTAAAATTGATATAAGAGAGCTAGCAAACTTTCTACAGAGTAAAAAAGGCATTAACGAGCTTAATTTAATAAATGTAGAGATTGATAGTAAAGATGTAAAAGAGTTAAGTAAACTTACACATCTTACTTCGCTCACTCTAAGGAACAATAAACTCGGTTTTGAAGGTGCAGGATATATAGGTCAAGGCAATCTAAAAAACCTTACTTTACTTGAAATAAGTAATAACAATATTGGAGACAGAGGTTTTGCATTTTTGATTGGCAGCAAACGTCTCCCAAATCTTACTTTATTAAATGTAGAAAACAACAACATTGTTGGAGTGTGGCGCCACCACTATGGAGGAGATATAGCACTCAAAAATCTCACCTCACTTTATGTAGAAGGTAACGGTAAAAAATTCTTAAATGATAAAGAAGTTATCCTTGATAGTATAAAAAAAAGCTCAATAACCGAAGCGCCTGGACACTCTAGAGTAAAAGATGGTGAAGGTGCTACAAAAAAATTAGTAGCTAAAAGAAAAAAAACGATACAAGCTACCAATAGTCAGTCAGATCCTAGTAGTATGTTAAGCGTCAAACAAGATGGGCTGCGTGAAATAGTACTTGACACTGAAACTACAGGTCTTGATGTCAATAGCCATCGAATTATCGAAATAGGGTGTGTAGAACTAATTAATCATATTCCAACAGGCAAAGTATTCCATCGATACATCAACCCAGAAAGGAGCATAGACAAAGGTGCATTTAAAGTTCACGGTATCAGCGAAGAATTTCTAAAGGATAAGCCATTATTTTCAGAGATTGCATCTGAATTTCTTAATTTTATATCTAGCGATACTTTGGTAATTCACAATGCTGGATTTGACATTAAATTTTTGAACATGGAACTTGGTAAACTGAATGCCAAATTAATCTCTTCAGACAGAGTGTTAGATACATTACCGCTTGCAAGAAAGAAATTTGGACCACCGGCTTCTTTAAGTGCATTGTGTGAGCGTTTTGGTATATCACTAGAGAGTAGGGAGCTGCATGGAGCGCTAATTGACGCTGAGTTGCTAGCAAAAGTATATGTTGAGCGATTACAAACTCCTTTGGATCGATGTCAGCATGCAGTACGTAACTTATCTCTTAGAGGACACTTGCCAAGTAATGAAGAAGTTAGTGAGCAGTTAGATGAGATTAACGTATCTGTTCATGAGGGAGTAGTAGATAGAAGATTGTAAAAACGCCTTTTGCTTTCAGTAGCGAAATTATTCTCTCAATGAATGTGTTTTCTAGCTTTAAAAATGCGAATCTCAATATCTTATCTTGAATTACTTAACTGTTGGTTCAAGTTTAAGTTCTTATCATGGTATGTATTTACATCTTTTAACACTTTAAGTGGTCCACCTAGACTATGTTCCACTTTTGTCTCAAATTTAAATCCCAAATTTCCAAAAAATTCTTGAAAATACTCAATAGTAATGTCACACAAACTTCTACCACTTGCTTTATAATTTTTCAGCTCTTTCGGAATATTAATAAGCACTTTACCATCCTCATATGTTATGCTTCTACCCTTAGATTTTAACTTAAATTCTACTGAGCTGTAAAAACCTGGTGTTTTGATATCATTAACAAGATCACTGCTGCGTACCTTTATACAATCCATGCTAAAATTGAGTTTTAGACAATTGGAGTCACGGCAATCCATACTATAAGTTATTATTATATTAGAATCTAACACAAGCAAACCAAATGGAGAAAGAGCCTTTAATATATGAAGAAACAGAAAATGATTATACCCTTCTTGATGATAGTTAGTTATCAATTCTTCCATGATAGAGTCACTCGGAACTTCTGCACCAGCATATTCAAATATTTTTATGAAAATTTGCTTAAGAAATGGACTATAGTTCTTTCTTCCATTCTCATCTTCTAAAATGAGATCTTTATGTTTTGAGTATAGCTCCTCGATAAGCTCATTAGGCACTTCTTTCTCATTAATAGTAAGGTTGTGTGATCTACCAAGGTCAATATATGTTTTGTAACTAAAGTTCCAACTAT
The DNA here is from genome assembly GCF_053891855.1 of Wolbachia endosymbiont of Protocalliphora sialia. Classification (NCBI taxonomy): domain Bacteria; kingdom Pseudomonadati; phylum Pseudomonadota; class Alphaproteobacteria; order Rickettsiales; family Anaplasmataceae; genus Wolbachia; species Wolbachia endosymbiont of Protocalliphora sialia. The sequence goes on along the minus strand of NZ_JAIUJX010000005.1, from coordinate 2,470 downwards.
CTGATTTTATTGATATAGACTTTAAATCAGCATATTTGAGCTTTTTTACTTCAGATTTTAATGCATTAACTATTTTTTTTGACATATCACAATCTTATATTATATACGTATTACATACTTTTCATCATAAGTAAAGGTTTTCTGTAAAACTTGATTTACTTTTTATTATACTCACCTTATTAAAAAAAGCAGAGATTTCAATATCTTATTTTAAATTCTTCAAGTTTAGATTCTTATCTTGGAATGTATTTATATCACTTAATACTCCAAGTGGCTTATCCAGAATATGCTCAATTTTTGTCTCAAAGTGAAATCTAAATTTTTCGCAAAATTTCTGAAAATACTCAATAATAACATCAAACAAATTCTTATCATTTGCTTTGTAGTTTTTCAGCTCCTTAGGAATAGTAAGAGACACTTTACCTTCTTCATACTTCACATTTTCACCCTCACATTTTAGTTTAAACTCCACTGAGTTTTGCAAATTACATACTAAAATTTTATTATCGTTATATATGCCATCATTTACGCTAAAACTAAACTTCAGACAATTTGGATCTTCACAACTTATATAGGTACTTTCTCTGTAAGAAGGAATTAAATAGTGGAATGAATACATCCACAATCCAAAAGAACGAAGTGCTTGACTTTGAGAAGAAAAGAACTGCTTGTACCCAGACCTGTTATAATAAGTTATCAATTCTTCCATAATAGGGTCATTTGGAACTGCTGCACTGGCATGTTCAAATATTTCCTTAAAGATTTGCTTAAGAAATGGACGATAATTCCCTTTTTCGTCCTTTGGAATTAGATCTTTATGTTTTAAATACAAATTTTTAATGAAATCATTAGTTATTGCCTTCCCATTAATAACAAGATCACAAGCAAATTCATATTCACTATTGAAGTCCATATCCAAATCCTTATATGTTCTATAATCAGAACTTTTTGTAGACTTCAAATGAGCATATCCTCTCTCCTTCACCTTAGCTTTCAACTCATTAATCATTTTTTTTGACATATATACTATTAATAGCTCTTATACTATAATACATATATAATTATTAACCTTTTAATAATATAGACTATCAACTGTAACCTGAGTTACTTTCCGGTTTACACTTGATTACTCTAACGATAGATTTTCCAATTCCATCTGATCTACTTGTACTTTTTCTAACTCACTTTTTACCTGTTTATGGTATAAGTTTGCTCCTCTAGCCCAAGATAGGTCACCATTTATTGTACAAACGTAATTGCCATTGTTCCCTCCAAAAGTAAATAACTTACATCTGCTAACTTCTTCACCAATCAGTCCTTTAGTAACTACCTTTTGAATGTGTACGTGACCTAAGTTAAAACCTGTTGAAGAACAACCAAGATATGATGAATTAAGATATTGAAAATTTTGTGGTTGCGTATCATACAACGCTACTATTCCTCTCTTTTCAAGATCATCTACGTATCTGTTTACGGTTGTTTTTTTTGCCTCTCCCTCAATTATTTCTTGTTCCTCTGTAATTTCTTTCTTTTCTCTCAGCTTCGCAAACTCTTTATCCAATAGTTCATCTATTAACAATGGTAAACGTTGTTTTATATCACGGCACATTTCTTTTTGACTTAATATTTTATCTTTATACTCAGATAAAATACCAACTGCTACGCTTGTATCACTTACTGCAATCAGATCATTATTTAAATCCGTTTTAATAATTTTGCCGGTCTCTTGATTAACATGTGCAGTAATTTGCCCTAACAAAATTCCCTCAGGAATTGTTATATCCTTCCCTATATGAAAGTTAATGGCTTTTAAAGAATCAAAATCTATATATATTCCATCTTCATGTTCCGTAAACTGCTTTAAGAGTGCCAGAGCAACTAATCTAAATGTATCTATTTCAACAGCAAAGTATGTTCTTTGTTCATCTTTCATGTTATACATATTTTTGAAGAAGTCCTTTATGCTAATGTCTTCACCATCTATCTTCCACCCTCGATCTATTTCGCTCCAGTCATATTGGTGTAAGTCTACAACGTGAACTCCTTCAATTTTTTTCAGTTCACGCTTTAAATCATCTATTTGATTTTCTTCAAATCCAGGGCCATTGATAACCAAATATATGTCCCTCTCCTCTTTATTTTTTAATTTATGATTTTTAATTATTTAGAAATAATTAAGTTTGCTGTTCTTACCATCAGGTAAAGATGCACCATATACTCTTGGTACCCAAGTTAGTATTATTGGTGCTTCATTTGATAATTCATTTACACTATTAGTCATAATTTTACCTCACTATATTGCTATGTTTATAATATAGTGGATTTTTTAATGAAAAACAAGTTCCTGCTGGTAAGACCTCATTTATGAAGTCCTTCTCTCCTAGTTTACAATTTTCGCTTTCGTATTATCCACCGTAGGTGACTGCTTATAATGCACCCATTTGTCTAGACCATTTTTTTCAAAGTGATC
>NZ_JAIUJX010000004.1:93861-108407 GCF_053891855.1 Wolbachia endosymbiont of Protocalliphora sialia | reverse complement strand
TTTTTTTTTGGTCTAGTTTATGGGGTGCATTATAAACAGACTATTGTTCTCGATAAAGCAAGCTTTCATAAATCTGCAAGGACGAAAAATTTGATAGCAAATATTGGGTGTAAAATTTTGTTCTTGCCTCCATACTCGCCAGATTTAAATCCGATTGAGAAGTTCTGGTTTGCCATTAAGCATGTCATAAGAAAAGTACTGCCAAGCTTTTTGCCCAATATTAATTCGGCTATTGATTTTGTCTTTCAGTGTTTGGGCAAATCTTACTTCGGTTAGCTATAGATGCTTGTATTGGGCAGTATTCGCTTACTATACACTTCCAACTGAGCTTATAAAAGCTGTGTTATCTCCTTGTAGCATCAGGTGTATATTTTTTGCTATTTTTTCCACTAAGAGGATAACATTATCAAAATTTTCAAATTTTGATAATACATAATCTGCTAAGCTTTTCTGACCTTCGGGCCTGCCTACTCCAAATCTTAAACGCCAATAATCGTTACCAATAAAGCTATCTATAGACTTCAGTCCATTATGTCCAGCAGAGCTACCGCCCTTTTTTACTTTTATTCTTCCGAATTTTAAGTCAGCATCATCATGTATGACAACAATATTGTCTAGCGATAATTTGTAAAAATTTTTTATTTTTGCAATAGGAATACCTGAATTATTCATAAATGAATAAGGTTTTATCAGCATGATTTTATTATTATTAATTATGCCAGAGGTTATCAAGTAATCAGCTTTATTAGAAAATGACTGAAAATTCCAATATTTGTGAATTGCATCAACAACTATGAAGCCAATATTATGGTGAGTTAATTCATATTTACTACCAGGATTACCAAGCCCAGCTATTAAATGCACTACTCCTCTGTTTTTGTTTGAGGCTCTTCAACATCACTATCAGCAGCAGAGATTGTTACAATGGTGAAATTTTCTTCCTCATGAGCTACAAATTTAACACCTTCTGGCAATTTTACATCATTGATATGTATAGACTGACCAATCATTTTGCCAGACAAATCAATTTCTATGACTTGAGGTATTTTCTCAGGAGAGCATTTGACAGTAATAGAACGACACAAAACATTAAGCACTCCACCTAATTTGATTCCTGGTGATTTACTTTCATTGATGAATGATAAAGGTATATCTATTTTAATTTCACTACCTTTATCAACAAACTGAAAATCAACATGTTGCACAGTATCCTTTACTACATGCCATTGAATATCACGAACAAGAGCATATTCTTTTTTCCCTGAAATATCTAGTTCTATTAAATGTGCAGAAAGAGCACCTGATTTATATTGTTTAGTAAATTCCTTTGCAGACAATGTCAAATTTACGTTATCATGCCCTTTACCATATATAACTGCAGGTATACTTCCCTTCTCCCTCAGAGCCTGCATCGCTTTCTTTTTTTTTACATCACGTAACTCTGCATTAATTGTTACCATTTCTTGCTGTGCCATCGATTACTCCTATTCAGCTAATCCTTTTTATATAATTTAATAATATAACATAAAAATATTTATTTCAAACTTCATTCTTTCACACTAATTCTTTGTGGAAAAATTTATTTAGATATATACTTAAGATTACGTAGTAAGAGCTATGAGTATTAACGATCAAGTAGTTTTTAAGATTTATAAGCCAACAAAAACTGCAACACAATCTGGCTTAGGTAATACAAAATTCTGGTACCTAAAAATTGAGCCTTGTTCTTACTATATTGAACCTTTGATGGGATGGGTTGGCTCAAAAGATCCCCAAAAACAGATTGTATTAAAGTTTGATTCTCTTGAAAAAGCAATATCTTACGCAAAGAAACACAACACAAAGTACACAATTGAAATGCCAAAAGATGTTAAAAGACTGCCAAAATCTTATGCAAATAATTTTATACTAAAGTAAATTTTATTGTAGTGTGTTTATCTAAAAACCTAAACCTAATCGTTACTATGATTTTGCTAACGCACTGCGGCTATTTAGAGAGTTGAACCTGGCTAGCTAGTATCAAAGAGTTATTTTTTAGGTATTTCTCCGTAAGACTGCAAGTTTTTTTGGATTACTCAAATAACTTCATTCTGCTTGAAGAACTTTTATGTTGCTTTGCACTAAATTAATTTCACGTTTTATTTGTGTTAGCTATTTATTTAGTGAGTGGACATGTAATTTTACCTTAAATAACCCTATAGTAAAAACATAGTTATTGAAATAATACAGAAGGTTCTCATGACAACCTCTGTATAGCTCTTAATTTTGCTGAACGCGCACGCGGATTTGCATTTATTTCTTCCGAACTTGCTTTAATCACTTTTTTGTTTAAAAGGGAGAATGTCTTGGTAGGTCCTGGTTCACACAAATCTTTAAAAAGGGTTTTAACTATACGATCTTCTAGAGAATGAAAGGTAACTACAATTAATTTGCCGTTTTCACTTAAAATCTCAGATGCAGCTTTAATACCCTTTTCAAGCTCTCCTAGCTCATCATTTACCCATATTCTGATTGCCTGAAATGTCCTAGTTGCAGGGTCAATCTTGCTTTTTCCACGAAACACTACAGAACGTACAATATCCGCAAGTTCAAATGTAGTTTTGATAATTTTCTTCTTCCGCGCATTTACTATCGCTCTTGCGATTTTACGAGAATGACGCTCACCCCCATAATTATATATAGTATTTGCAATCTCTTCTTCACGTAAAGCGTTAACAAATGTCGAAGCATTCATATGAGAATAGTTATCCATGCTCATGTTAAGTGGGCCATCACGTAGAAATGAGAATCCTCTATCTCCATTATCAAGCTGCATAGATGAAACTCCAACGTCGAAAACTATTCCATTGATACCTTTAATATTATTACTATCTAATAAATTTTTAATATTACTAAATTTCTCAATAAATAGATTTATTCTATCAGGGTATTTAACGTTCAGATCATCATAAAATTTGGTAACTGTTTCATCCCTATCAATTGCATACACTTTGCAATCAGCGGATTCCAATATTGCTTTGCTATATCCTCCAGCTCCAAACGTGGCATCCACATATATACCACCACTGTGTGGTGACAATTGCAGTAGCATCTCTTTTAACAAAACTGGAATATGTGTCATATCAAGAGACTTTGTGCACTTAAATTAAAATAACTTTCTCGCCAAAAAATATATGGAAATATATAGGTATAGTATAAGAATATTTAAATATAATCAACGATATAAAAATTTAATAAGATAATATTGTTAATATAACATTTACATAATTCACGTTTGAAAAAGTAAGTAATATTACTATAATATCAAACAAATTACGGAAGATTTTGTGCAACAAATAACAAAAGTAATACTATCAAGTTTAATTTGTAACACTTTGTTGTGGTATGATCACATGCTTTTCAGCCATCTAATAAGCATAATCGGAGATGTGTTTTTTCCATCAGACGACAAATTAGTCAGCATACTTAAAGCTTTTGGAGTGTTTGCAGTGGGTTTCTTAATAAGACCAATTGGTGCTGCTATATTTGGCCACATTAGCGATAAATATGGAAGAAGGATTGCTCTATTTCTCTCTATCATATTGATGACTCTATCAACCGTACTTATTGCATTTGTTCCAGGGTATCAGAACATTGGGGTACTCGCATCAGTACTGGTAGTATGTTTAAGATTATTGCAGGGTATATCTCTTGGAGGAGAGGCAGGAAATGCCCCATTTTTAATAGAGCATGCTCCTAAAAATAAAAGAGGATTCTTTGGCAGTATTGAAGTATTGAGCGCAATTCTTGGCTCAATATTAAGTCTTATAGTGGTGCTTATATGCAAAAAAGTATCCGATTTTGAATCTTGGGGATGGAGATTGCCTTTTATTTTCAGTTTTGTAATAGGATTAATCAGTATATATATGAGATATATACTCGATGAAAGCCCAGAATATAAAAAGCAGGAAAAGCCACATGAACTACCGTTAAAAGAACTGTTAAATGGCTATAAAAAACCTTTTCTAATATCAATTGGAGTTGACATAGTTGAGAATGCATCTCTTTACATATATTTAGTGTTTTTTAATCTACTTGCATCAACAATAAACACTCACTTTAATCACGCAGTAGAAATATTGAATCAGGTTGCACTTGGAGGATTGACTATACTATTTGCAATGCTTTCTGATAAGGTAGGGAGAAAAAGAGTCATGAAATTTGCATTTGTGACTTTTATAGTAGTAAGTTATCCAGTTTTTTCAATGATACTAAGTGGTAATAATTTGCTCACCATAATGGCGCACGTTCTTTTTATAATCCCAATAGCTGCTTCTCTTGGTCCTGTTAGCGCGTTTATGTGCGAATTATTCCCAATAAAGGTACGATACAGTGGATTTGGTTTATCAAGAAATATAGCTTCGGGATTTTTTGGTGGTCTTGCACCATTTATATGCACAACTATTATCAAAGTTACAGGACAAGGAACTTTAGCAAGTTTTTACATGATTTTCTGTGCACTAATTGGGTTAGTTGCTATATCACAAGTTAAGAGTTAGATTTTTTCAAAAACCAAGTGTTTAAAAAATCTAATCATAAGGTGGAAAATGCCAATTTTTAGGTGATAGTGTAAATATTTCAACTCCATCTTTTGTGACTCCAAGCGTATGCTCAAACTGTGCAGAAAGTGAAAGATCACGTGTTGTCACTGTCCAGCCATCTAGCTTGCTGAGCAGAGTTTCATGTTTTCCAGCATTGATCATTGGTTCTACCGTAAAAAACATGCCTTCTTTTAAGATAAGATCCTCACCTTCATCATAAAAATGTACAACATTTGGTGGAGCATGAAAAACCTTTCCTATGCCATGTCCACAATAATTGCGTACGATAGAATATCCAAAATCTTCAATATATTTTTCTATAGCAAATCCTATTTCATTTAACTTATTGCCGGGCTTAACTTGTTTTATCGCTTCCATTAGCGCATTGTAGGCAGCATTACACAAACGCTTTGCTTTTATTGAGGGTTTACCAGTCCAAAACATGCGACTTGTATCACCATACCAGCCATTTAAAATCACTGTAACGTCAATATTTAAAATATCTCCATCTTTAAGAGGTTTATCATCAGGAATACCATGACATACAACAGCATTTTTCGAAGTACAAATTGATTTCGGATATCCCTTATAATTCAGTGGTGCTGGAATTGCATCTGCATTGATTATAAAATTATGACATAGATCATTTAATTCATTAGTTGTTACCCCTACTTTGACGTATGGTGCAATAAAATCAAGGGTTTCAGCTGCAAGCCTGCCAGCTTTACGCATAAAGTCAAAATCTTCTTGTGAATGTATAGTTATGTTCATGTTTCTTACGTTTTTATTGTAATTTTCTGCTTCTCTTACGGATACATCAGTGTAATAATACTATAAAAATAAGCTCCTAGATCAAGCCATTTGTATATTAAGAGATAAAGACAAAAATCTAGACTGTGACTTTTGATTTAACCCAATGGTATAACTTACTTATTTTGCCATCGTGACCAAGCATTCCAGAATTATTTCTATAAAAGGTGTCAACTATTAGCTTTATAGAGCCTAAAGCAGCAGAAAATACAGGATTTTTGTCGTATTCGCCATCAAGACCGCTACAAGATTCAGGGCATCCGATACGGACTTGTTTATTGAATATATAGCTTGCAATTTCTTTCATGCTTGTGAGTTGACTGGTTCCACCTGTGATCACTACTTTATTAATTGGATCTTTCTGTTCTTGAAATTGTTCTCTTATCAGCTCAAGTATTTCCTCAATCCTTGGTCTTATGATGTTAACAAGTTCAGACTTAAACACTTGAGTTGGTTCATCGCTTTCATTACTTTGCACTGCAATACATTCATTCTCATCTATTGAAGTTACAATAGTGCTACCGTATAGTATTTTTATGCGTTCAGCATGCTCTATACTTGTGCATAGTCCATAAGCTATATCTCGGGTAATGTGAATGCCACCAATTGGAATGCTGCTTGTGTACACAAGTTTTCCTCTCTTAAAAATTCCAATTGCAGTGCATCCACCTCCTATGTCAACAACGGCAGTTCCTAGCTCTTTTTCATCTTCACTTAGACAAGCAAGACCTGCAGAATATGCAGAAGCAACACAACCAGCCATACTTATCCCACTATTATTAGTTATGCAATTTTCAATGTTGGTAAGAGCTGGACGCGAAGCAGTGACAACATTAACATCAGCAGACAATCTTTTTCCATATAATCCACTGACCTCCTTTATGTCAGTCATATCATCTAAGTGATATTTAAGTGGTATATTGTGAATTATAACATTTTCTTCGATATATTTCTCAAATGTCTGAAAGACTACACGTTTTATATCTCGGTCTAAAATTTCGTGATTAGCTGCAATTATTTCGTTATGTACGTTAAAAGACGAAATCCCACATCCAGCCACATTCACATATATCTGGTCTATAGTCTCTTCTGATACTTGTTCAGCTAAACCTACAGTTGATGAAATAGAGTAACTTGCATGCTTTGCATCAGTTATTGATCCACCATTTATACCTTCTGCACTTTTATAACCCACTCCTATTATTTTATAGCTAAAATTGCTATTGATTTTAACAATGAGACAGATAATTTTTGTTGTACCCACGTCTAAAACAGCAAAAACATTCTGCTTTGGTTTTGTTATTACTGCAGAGTACATTGGTTGACCTTATGATGCGATTCCATTTAAATTGTAGCTTCCCTGAATGAATTTATATTTCTATCATAAATGTAGCAACATTTTAATATACCTAGACAAAAAGAAAAATAAAACACAGAATTACAATTTTTATGTCTAAGTTACCAATTGTAATTGCCCCTGACGAAAGATTAACTACACGCGCCAGTGAAGTAACAGATATAACCGATAAAATTAAAGAATTAGTAAACGACATGTTCGAAACTATGTACGATGCAGAAGGTCTTGGTCTTGCTGCAGTACAAGTTGGAGTGCTGAAGAGAATTTTTGTCATGGACGTTCAGACAGAAAAGGCTGGAGATGAGTTAGTAGGATATGATTCAGTTGGTAAGTTTTGCATGATTAATCCTGAAGTTAAGGAATTATCCGATGAACAAGTGATTATGAGCGAAGGATGTCTTTCAATTCCGGAGCAAAGCCATGAAATCAAGCGTCCAAAATATTTAACTGTAAAATATAAAAACTTAAATAACGAAGAACAGACGCTAAAAGCTAGTGGTTGGCTTGCAAGGTGTATTCAGCATGAATTGGATCACTTAAATGGTATATTATACATTAGACATTTATCTAAGTTGAAGTATGATTTGGCTATGAAAAAAGCACAAAAGGTTAAGAGACACTATGAGCAATGAAGATCTAGAATTGTTGAAGTTCTATCATGAAGTGGGAGTTGATTGCACACTAACTGAAAGTGAAGAGGAAAAAAAAGTGGAAAATGAGAGAGCTGCACAGTCTTCTGTCATCGAGCAGAAAAAAGCCATGTTCCCAAGTGACTGGATCATTGAAGCAAGGAAGCTTGCAAGTGAATGTGGTAGTGTAGATGAACTAAGAAGTGCAGTTAAGTCATTTGAGGGTTGTGAAATAAAAAAAACTGCAACTAATACTGTTTTTTCCGATGGTAATCCAAATGCAAAAATCATGCTTGTTGGTGAAGCACCAGGAGCAAATGAAGACCTGAAAGGCATACCATTTTGTGGTGCAAGCGGAATGCTGCTCGATAAGATGCTCGGTGCAATTAATCTGGACCGCACTAAGGTGTACATAAGCAACGCGGTGTTTTGGCGTCCACCAGGTAATAGAAAACCAACTGACCTAGAGCTTGATATGTGCAGACCATTTGTTGAGAAGCACATTGCTCTTATTTTACCGCAAATTCTGATTTTTGTCGGAGGAATTGCATGTTATAGCCTTCTTGATAACACAAAGACTATATCGAACTTGCGTGGCAGATTTCATACTTATACTAACCAATATTTATCTCATTCAATTACTACAGCCGCTATATTTCATCCAGCCTATCTACTTCGTCAACCAGCACAAAAACACTTAGCTTGGGAAGATTTGAAGAAGATTAGGGAATATCTTGATAATGCCAATAACTACACGGATGTTTAGCTTACTACTCGTTATCATCTTAGTACCGGCTAATTGCATTAAATATTGAAAAATTTACTAAACAGAGAAAAAGGCAAAAGAAAATCTATCAGCTACTACCTATTTTTTTAATTGGCGTTTTTCATTGTGTTAAATCCTTTGATAAGCGCATTTTAGCTTATGTGGGTAAAAGTTTTATAAAGACATAGAGTGCACATAGTACAAAAAATTAAACATCAAGTATATTGAGCTTTTTGTCGCTTTATCTGCACAGACTGAAGATAAATAATATATCTTCACCCTTATTTTAAGGAGAATGGAGGAGTCCGTCAAGTAACTCTTGCCGTTGCTATAGCTGCTTGAGTTCCTGTAATCACAATGTTTGTGCAATGTACGCATGGAATTTTATTTACTCTATAATATGTTGGTTTATAGTAGTACTAATGCAGAAATAAAGGGAGGAGACATTGGAAAGCAATATAAAAAAATTGAAAGGAAATTTTTTAGAACAAGCAATTAGAGTAAATCATGCTGGCGAATATGGAGCCATTTGCATTTATTCCGGTCAAAAATTTATTCTTAAAAAATCTTCCATAATTGACAAAATAATTGAAATGGAGGAGCAGGAAAAAAAACATTTCCACTATTTTAATGAGAAAATCAAGGAGCAAAGAGTTCGTCCTACTGTTTTGTTGCCAGTTTGGAATGTTTTAGGGGTGTCACTTGGTGTTGTAACTGCTATGATGGGTAAAAAAGCTGCTATGGCTTGCACTGCTGCAGTTGAAGAGGTGATCGAAGAGCATTACAAGAAGCAGGTCTTACATTTAGAAGATGGGGAATTAAGAGAAACTATAAGTAAGTTTCGTGATGAGGAGTTAGAACACAGAGATATTGCAATTCAGCACAATGCTGAAAGCGCACTTGGCTACAACGTTTTATCTTTGTTCATAAAAACAAGCTGCAAAGCTGCTATTTACTTCTCTAAATTGATTTAATCAATCACTATTTGACAACCATATTTGCCTTTAGTCCTTGTGCTAATTGCTGCCCCATATCCTCTACTCCAATCGAATGCGTATGGATGTTTATAATTAACTTCTTAATTCTTATCCTAAAAATACATTAATTTAATTCCCTACTAGAGTTTTCTTGTTATTGTAAACATGTTTGCATAAGACTAGTAGATGGAACGTTTTTAATAGTCTGAGTTAACTCCTCAGGAATATTTTCAAAACTCTTGCCCATAACTTCTAAAACACTTTTCCCCTGTATAAGACAATTCCCTCCAAAGCTTGATTTGTTTTCTAACTTGCTAAACCTTATTTTGCTTTTCTCATCAATTTCTACTACCATTTTGTTACCATCTTTCCGTAGATAAATACTAATCTCTCCTATTTTAGTAGTAAAAAATATTTCAATACCACCTTTTAAGATATCTGTGTAATTTCTTTTTCCATCTTCTGTAATTTCAACTTTTACTATATTTTCCTCAATCTGAAATATGCCAACTTCTAAATCCTTAGCTTTTTCATTATTTAAAGTTCTCGCAGTTTCAACAATACTACCTTGTGGATACTTAATATAAAAATATTTATTATCTACTTCTACTTCAAGATCATATTTATCAATTTGCTTGTTATTTTCTTTCACAATACCTTCATATGCTAGACCCTCTAGCATTTTTTTCTTACTCTTACATTGTTCGTTAAGATCATTTAAATAATTAGAGCCGTAATATCCGCCTTCAATATCGCTATAAAAAGATAATCCTTTTTCTACCCCACCTTTTAACACTAAATTACGAGTGATCTTTTGTATGATATTTTTTGTAGTTGAATTGTGTGGATTTGCATGAAAGCGATTAATTAATTCTTCCATTTTTTCAAATATAAAATTTGTTACAGTCTTATTATCCTTACCGTAATATGAGTTTAATCTTATTCCTTGATTTAAATAACCCTCTATTATGCGTTCCATGTACTTTAAAACGCTTTCTTGCTCATCGTGTTCTGTTATACCTTTTATCATCTCATCACAAAATTTTTTAACTAGAATTTGTTCATCTGTAGTCAATGGTATTTGCAATTTCGTAGAAGATGAGTCTCGCTCAAAAAGATAAATTATTGACAATTCTTCTGCTCTTTTAATAAAGTCATAACTTCTTAGATATTCTGCAACATCTTTGTTTTTTGCGTACCTTTTCTTGATTAAATCCATATGCCTATCTTTACGACTTATAGTCGGTAATTTTGGATTTGATGAACTACTCTGTTGACTATTGAAGAAGCTGTTAGAGAACTGTTCAGGCTCTAAAATAAGATTACTTTCACCTTGTTTACCTACTTGCTTAGACATATTATATACCATAACCACTAAAACTTTTTAGTGATTACTTCAATACATAGATAAGTCAATAAAAATATCTTTTTCTCTTCAGTGCTAAAAAATTGTCAAAAATCTCAAAATTGGTTAATTGCATATAACCTACTTTCTGGTATACATCAAAACTACCGTAGAAAGCTTCAACTTTGAAAGGGATTAACAAATAAAATTCTTGTACTTTGCCTCTACTAAAGTACAATCAGGCTTTATTTAATATTTTTCATGCTTGATGAAGTACATGAGGAGTGCGGGGTATTTGGCATAAGTTACAACCAAAGTGCTGCTTTTAACTCTATACTTGCTCTCCACGCTTTGCAGCATAGAGGTCAAGAGTCTTTTGGCGTAGTAACCAGTAACAATGATAAGCTGCACTCTTATCACTTTCAAGGCCAAGTGAGCAGTGTATTTGATGATATAGATGAAATAAAGAAATCCTTACCTGGGGATTGTGCAATAGGTCATGTTCGATACTCAACAAGTGGTAGTAAATTTGGAGTGCAGCCCATGTTTGGCAAAAGTGGCAAATTTGGGGATTTTGCCATAGCACATAATGGTAATTTAATTAATATTTCTCCGATACGCGAACAATTAATTAAACAAGAGTGCGTTTTTCAGTCAGATATTGATACAGAAGTAGTAGTGCATCTGACAGCAAGCAGTGAAAAAGATAGCTTTTTAGAGAGTTTTATATATGCATTAAAGCAAATACAAGGTGCTTATTCTTTTGTGGCAATCAATCAAGAAGTAGTTATTGGAGTACGTGATCCATCTGGAATCAGGCCTCTTGTTTTAGGAAAGTTAAACGGTTCTTACGTTCTTGCATCTGAAACTTGTGCTCTTGATATAATAAATGCAGAGTTTATTAGAGAAATAGAACCAGGCGAATTAGTTACCATCAGTCCGGATAGTAAGCTAGCCTCAATGTTTCCTTTCCCACAGCAAAAATCAAGTTTTTGTATTTTTGAATACGTTTACTTCTCGAGACCAGACAGCATAATGGAGAAGAGGTCCATATATGATATAAGAAAAGAAATAGGAAGAATACTTGCAGAAGAGAGCCCACCAAAAAACAATGTAGATATGGTTGTACCAATACCTGATTCTGGAATACCTGCAGCTATTGGATATGCAAAGCATTCAGGATTACCTATGGAACTGGGGATAATTCGTAATCATTACATAGGAAGAACTTTTATACAACCCACCGCTGAAGTACGTAAAGTTAGAATAAAATTAAAATTCAATGCTAATAAGCACACTTTGAAAGGCAAAAACATAATTTTAATAGATGATAGTATAGTGCGTGGTAGTACGCTCAGAAATATAATAGTTATGCTAAAGGATGCGGAAGTAAAAGAGATTCACCTCAAAATTTCAAGCCCACCAATTAAGCATTCTTGTTTTTATGGAATAGATACGCCAGAGTGCAAAGATTTAATTGCTGCAAATAAATCTGTAGAGGAAATTAAGGAAATTATAGGAGTAAATAGCCTAGCCTTCTTGAGTATTGATGGACTATACAGGGCTGTTAAAGAAGAAAAACGTAACAACGCTACACCGCAATATTGTGATGCTTGCTTCACTGGTGACTACCCAATTGGTAAGTAATCTATTATTAATGAAGGTGAGGTTTTTTCTATGTTATATTAATAGTTTTAAAAATAGATTTTTTGCATAACCATATAGTTTTTGCCTGGGCGTCATTTGAGTAAAAACTACTTTACAAATTTCGTCATTCCCTTTACTATGGTACTAAGTAAAGCAGAGAAAGCAAGAACGATCATTTGTAAGCTAGTGTTGAGTTTTCGCTCGCAATTTTTCCACAAACGCCTGCATTTTTCCAGCCAAGCAAAAGAGCGCTCGACAACCCATCTTTTCGGCAATACAGCAAAAGTGTGTAATTCGCTTCGCTTTATTACTTCAACATTGGCACCAATAGTTGCCTTTATTTGTGTTGCAAAATTTTCTCCATTGTAGCCAGCATCAACCAATATATTTTTAACTTCAGAGAGGGTTTCTTTAGCATTTCCGAACATTTTCACAGCACTGCTGCGGTCAGTTATTTCTGCAGTTGTTACATAAATTGCGTGTGGTAACCCTTGAGTATCTACTGCAATATGGCGCTTTATTCCTGAAATTTTTTTACCAGCATTGTAGCCCTTATTCTCAGCGGTATCTGCGTTTTTTACGCTCTGAGCATCAATTATACAAAAGCTGGTTTTCTCTTTCCTCCCATTGCCAATACGGACCTCTCCAACTAATTTTTTTTAATACACGTTCCAAAATACTTTCTGTACCTTCGCTTGATTTTTCACTCCATTTTTTTAAATAATCATAACAACTTCGCCATTTTGGAAAATCTTTTGGCAGCATTCTCCACTGGCAGGCGCTTTTTAGGATGTATAGTACTCCACAAAATACATCATATAAGTCAAGTTTTCTTGGTTTTGTTTTCTTCCTGCTACTCTCCAGAATTGGTCTGATTTTTTCAAATTGTTCTCGACTTATGTCACTTGGGTATAAATTTCTCATATATCTTTGTCCATATACATCATCTCCTACTTTATTCCTTTCTTGAGATCATGTACAGGTTCTTAGGTGAACTACCAAAATCACTATCTACACTTGGTCCACCCGTCCCTACTTTTTCTTCAAGAGTTTGTGGTTTCATAGCTGGCACACGCGCAGGATCAATGGATAGCTTATATTTAACTTTACCTGTATCTTCATCTTTATATTCGCTGATTAAAGAGCTCTCCATTACTTTATTCATAACGCAATAAGCAATGTCTGGATAAAAAAAGTCTATTGCATATATTTGTTTGGCACCATATGGTGGCAGATCTCTTTCTGCAATATCATTTTTTACATCACGAAATACTTTTGTACCACCAAACATCTTATTATTAATATGATCAACTTCTTTTTCATTTAAAAACTCTATGTAACTACCACAATCAATAACAGGAGCTAAAAATGATTGCAGGATTGATAAAAGCAACATGGAAAATATTGAAATTATCATAGATAGCACAAATTTACAGTAACACTCCTGGCCACAGTAAGGAAAACAGTACAGATAGAAAGTACCGAAGCTACGAGCAAGTAAGAAAGTTACATGTTATGTTAAGTATGAATAGTAAAAAAGCTATAGCTGCAAGATACAGTAATGGCGTCTACTCTGACCACTATGGAGCTTGCTTGAAGAAGTTAATTTTCAGCACAAAATAAAAGCATTATATGCAGATAGGGCATACGATAGGCACAAACTTTATAAATTGTGTAAGAAATACGATATAAAGACAAAAGTTCTACCAAAAAAGGACGCAGCAGAACATTCAAAAATAGATTATATGTCTGACAGAAATGCTGCTATTAGGTTAATAAAATTATATGGACAAGATGGTGTAAAAGAGTGGAAAAAGGAAGCAATTTATGGAAAAAGATCTTACATAGAAGGATTTTTCTCAAGGTTGAAGCAAGTATTTGTTTAGGAATAAATCTGAAGTAAATTGTGAAAAAGAATTACTAATTAAGTGCTATTTGCTTAACAAATTCACTGATATTGGTATGGCTAAATTTGAAATCATTACATAAATTTGTCGTAAACCATCACTGCTTAAGGTGCTATGCAACAAAGCCCACTGGGATCCAGCCTTTACTTACCAACAAAAACTTAGCATAACTTTCATGCTCAAAAAATTCCTGAATTCCAACATCAAGTGCTAGCCTGAAGCTTTAGCTATAAATATTAAGAAATTTACTAAACGAAGAAAAAAGGCAATCCCCGTGTGACGAGTTTTGACCCTATAATAATGTAAATTGGCGCTGTAATAATGTGCTAACGCTTAAAATAAGCGCGTTTTGGCTGAATGTAGAAAAAATAAAAAAGACATGCAGCCGCTATAATTTTTGTGTAATTTGCCAATAAATATCTGAGTTTTTTTACTGAATTTTGTGATTGAGCCTGCAGGTCAAAAACAAGGATAAATACTCTTTATAATGCACCCATTTGTCTAGACCATTTTTTTCAAAGTGATCCG
>NZ_JAIUJX010000004.1:37081-68861 GCF_053891855.1 Wolbachia endosymbiont of Protocalliphora sialia | reverse complement strand
TTTTTTTTTGGTCTAGTTTATGGGGTGCATTATACTCCCGCTCACACAGACATGAATCGGCATACCTGTACAATGATCTCCTATGCAAACAACTGCTTTACTCATATATATCAATTTAAGTCTATTCTTCTTGCTTTTAATTTAATACTACCTTTTGTCATTTCTATACTTGATCCCCCAGCCTTAAGTGTTATTTTGTCCACTACTTCAATCTCTAAATGATGTTTCCCTTTATCATATGTAAACTTCGTCCCATCTTGAAATTTTACACTATTTATTTCTTTTTTATTCTCTGGTGCAGGGTACTTTTCCTGATATATTCCTGGTAATACTACTCCTAATAATAGTTCACCAAGAGGAGAAAATACCATAACTTGTTCATTAATATCTGGAGGAGACCAATCTCTATCTTTTCCTGCTTTGCTTGTTATCCATGGCAACCAACCTGTTAAAAATTCTCCTATTTTAACTCTTACTTTTGCTTTTTCATAATCTATTTCTTTAACTAAGCCTATATGAATAATGTTTGCTAGCTTCCTATTTAGGTCTGAAATCGCGAAACTATGGTCTAACATGCACTTCACCTATCTCAATAACATGTGGCATTATGCCTGTTGACCATACTGATTTACCCGCGTGTACCTCATGAAACCATTCAACTAGCCACACAAGATAAGCATCTAGTTCTGGCCTAAATCCGTCAATTTCCGCAGATATAAATTCTCCCGGTGAAACATTTTTCATATTCCAAGTATTTTTATTGTCCCAAATTTGGGAGAAAAACCCTGGACTTGAAGTCCATCCTTTTAAGAATATAATTTTAAGGTAAAAAGTCTGAAAGAATGTGGAATATTATAGAAAAAGCAGTCACTCTGTATATGAATGTACATATCACATAGTGTGGATAACAAAATATCGATATCCAGTACTAGTTGGAGATATTGGACAGAAAGCTAAAGAAGTTGTACAAGAAGTATGTACAAATAATCAAGTAGAAATTATCAGAGGTAGAGTTGCGTCAACATGTATACGTTTCTGTACCCCCATACTTAAGTATTAGTAAGTTAGTGCAGTTAATAAAAGGAAAAAGTTCCAGAAAAATCCAGCAAAACTTTCCAGAGCTAAAAAAGAGATACTGGGTTGTGGGCAGTAGGCTACTTTGTCAGGACTAACGGAAATGTAACTGACGAAATGATAAAAAATTATATTGAAAATCACTCTAAAAAAGAAGATAAATTTGGTGACTTTCAAGTCGAAAGTTAGCATTCTATGCTCTCTCTCAATCTTTGGATTTTAATCCATAGTGGTTGAATTACTACTCTCGCAACCTCAGCAGCTAATGTTCTAAGAGCCTGTACGTGATCTCTGAATATTGTAAGATGAGGTATAGCTGATATGAGGTAAACTATGAGGAATACATATCCAAGCGACATAAGTTGTAAAAAATTCGAAAAGATTAGACCAATTTTAGAAAGTGTGCGAGAAAAGACGAAGCCAAGAAAATTGGATTTATATGAGTTATTTTGCGGTGTGCTTTATGTGCTAAAAAGTGGCTGTCAGTTGCGAATGCTGCCAAAAGAGTTTCCAAAATGGCGCAATTGTTACGATTACTTCAAGATATGGAGTAAAAAACCGAATGAAGATAGAAAAAGTGTTCTAGAAATTGTCTTAAAAAAAATTAATTGGAGAGGTTCGTTCCAACAGTGATCAGAATACCAAAACAAGCTTCTGCATCATTGATGCCCAAAATGTAAAAAATACCGATATTGCTGAAGAAAAAGGTTATGATGCTGGCAAGAAAATTTCAGGAATAAAGCGTCATATTGCAGTAGATACGCAAGATTTACCACATGCAATTTATATTACTACAGCTAATATCGGAGATCGTAATGCTGCTGTAGAGATGATTTGTAAAGCAAGGAAAAATCTTTCCGAAGTTCAAAATATACTAGTTGATGCAGGTTATACAGGAGGAAATTTTGCAACTCAAATAAAAACGACTATTGGTGCAATTGTTGAAGTAATAAAACGAAGTGAATTACACACCTTTGTTGTATTGCCAAAAAGGTGGGTTGTAGAGCGTTCTTTTGCTTGGCTGGAAAAGTGTAGACGATTGTGGAAAATTGCGAGCGAAAGCTCAATACTAGCCTATAAATGGTCGTTCTTGCTTTTACTGCTTTGCTTCTCAAAAGATTATGAACAGGCTCTAAGAACTTTTTTAGTCAAGTATTGGTTTTCATTCCAACAGATACAACAACAGGCTATACCAATATTCTCATATGGTTGTTAAACCAAATGGAATTGCCAACAACCCAATTTCCTACTTGATACCTTGCCATCGTGTTACTCGTAAATCTGCCGCTGGAGAGTAGAACGTAAGAATTGCTTATGAATTCACCTTTATGCGGCATAATATCGATTAATCTTTTCTTTAATTTATTTTTCCAACCTTTCAATCATTATCTTTAATCAATTATATTTTGCCATTTTATAGATTAAAAAAATTTAACTTATCCTTTTCAAATAATATTAGCATGACTTACCTTTTTTTGGGGTCTAGTAATTCTCTAGGAATTGTCTTCTTGAATTCTATGGTATTTTGTTTAACATTGACGCATGAATCTGGGATCCAGAAATTTTAAGTAAGCACGCTGAGCTGGTTGGCATAAAAGTAGTTGCTTTATGTTAAAATTAATATTTTTGACTAGATTACATGCAGAGCTGGATCCCAGTGTCACGCATTGGGATGATACCCTTATACTTGACTGGCTATAACACTTAAGAAGTTTAATGCCAGAAACCAGGTTATACAACGGATACTTCATCTGCCTTTTCCTTTATGTTTACCCTTAGTTGAAGACTGAGCTTTTATAAATAGCTCCCAAAATCCTTTTTTATCACCTTCTCTGTGTATCAATTGTGCAAAATGCTTCATTAAACCACTACCCATCATAACCATCTTTGTCCATTTACCTAGCGGCTTTGTTATATCAACTATTTCTAGATCTTCTTTGTAAACTTGAATATCTTTTTGCTTCTCGCTTAGCATTTCCTGTTGTTTCATCAACTCTTTTTGCTTATTTTTTTGATATAATTCATTAAATCTTCTATTTTCTTCCCATTCTTCTTTGAGAACTTTTAGAGGAAATATAATTTTTCTAATGTGATTTTTGTATATTTTTCTCAAAAAGAGAAATACTGCAATTACAGCAAGTAATATTGTACTATATGTAATGATTTGTCCGAACGGCATTTTTATACTCAGCTTATTGGCAAGCGGTATTTACAATTATACCATAACTATAGAAATTTTACAATTTTTTTCTGGATAAAGATAGTAGACTAAAAATTTCTAAAGAACAAAAGCAACGTATTTACGTACAGGCTATCAACTACTACACTCAAAACTGACAAGTGATTAATCATTGGAGAAGGAATCACGGCTCTCTAATGAATAAAGATGGACTGTGTCAAGCTGGTGAGTAAGGTGGAAATTGAATAATTGTTGGTTATCATGCTAGATCTAAAATATAAGTTATAAAATTTTTAATCATTTTGGCTTATAATAATTTCTGAGTTAACCTGAGATTTCCTGAACTGTGGTTTCTTTTACCCATGTTGAATTCTCAGCTTTTATACTCTAATTTAATTCCAGTTTTGACTGTATAGGAGGTCACAATGTCAAACAATATCTATAGCGATCAAGTTAATAATAGTAATTTATATGCCAACAAACTTTTTTATGGTGAAGAGGGTGAGCAAGTCGAAAATCTAAGAGATCAGGTTGCGGGAGAAGAGGATGCTGTGGAATCACAAAAAGAAATTACAAAATTAGAAGAAGAAGTTGATAAGTTAAAAAAACAAGTTCAAGAAGAAAGAGAGAATGTAGAGGCAGAATTTAAAGGTAAGTTAAAAGAAGCTGAGAATGAAGCAAAAGCAGAAGTTGATAAATAAAAAAAACAAGTTCAAGAAGAAAGAGAGAAGGTAGAGGCAGAATTTAAAGATAAGTTAAAAGAAGCTGAGAGTGAAGCTAATAAGGTAAAAGAAGAAAATGATAAGTTAAAAAAACAAGTTCAAGAAGAAAGAGAGAATGTAGAGGCAGAATTTAAAGGTAAGTTAAAAGAAGCTGAGAATGAAGCAAAAGCAGAAGTTGATAAATTAAAAAAACAAGTTCAAGAAGAAAGAGAGAAGGTAGAACAAACTAAGAATGAAGCTGAGGCAGCAAAAGAGGAAGTTTTGAGGTACAAAATTGAACAGGAGAAAGAAGAAGTGATGCAGAGTAAGATTGAAGGAGTAAAAGAAGAACTTTTAAAGTGTAAAATTAACATGGCAAAAGCAGAGACTGAGTGGTATAAAAAAGCAGCTGAAGAATGTAAAAATGAGAAAAGAATCGGTACAGATAAACCTAGTATTAAGGTAGGGAATGAAAATGATAGAGGCAAACATGTTACCAATGAAGGAGGGAATGAAAATGATAGAGGCAAACATGTTACCAATGAAGGAGGGAATGAAAATGATAGAGGCAAACATGTTACCAATGAAGGAGGGAATGAAAGTGGAGAAATTACATCTCGAGAAATAACACCAGATCTTAGCCTGCCAGGAATTTGTGGGCCTCATGCTCATTTGTATAAATCGAATAATAAGATAGGTTGTCAAGGTTTTAATACATCTGATTTATTAAAAGAACTCTATCCTGAGATGTATAGTAATTCTAAAATTTTGCCATATATAGAAAAGGGATCAGAGGGTATTTATAGTGCAGTAAATTTTAAATTTGCCTTTACTGATACTATTAGTTCAGCAGCCAACTTTGGTAATACGAAATGTCTTAAATGTATTGATAGTCCACAAGAGTTAGCTTGTCAGGACGAGAAGGTTAAGAGTTTCTGCCAATCTGGCAATGATTATGCTAATAAAGAATTAAACAAGAATTTTTTTTCTAGAGAATCATGTCCTGATCTCATCAAAGACCCCGGTGGAGCAAGTATTGTGAAAGCGAAACAAGTTGCACCATTGATAATTGTTAATAACGCAGGGAATATGATAGATAAAGAGGGCAATAATACTCAAGTACACTATAATTCATTAAAGCCTTATCTAAAGCTTAATGGTAAAATCAGGGACTGTGGAAATGATCAAAAGTGTAAAGATTATAATGCAATTATGGAGAAAGTTGCATGGGATAGTGATAAGGAAGTACTATTAAAAGCTGTCTTTGATAATGTGCAAAGAACAACTCCTTACTCTTATGATAATGAGGTTAGTTCTTTTCCCATTGATAATGAGTTGATATAAGAGAGAATGTTCTCTGGATTTTTTAGTTCAGAGAACACTTTTGTAGAAAAATAGAGTTGGTGACCTTACTCAAAAAAAAGTAGAGAAGAAGTTTTTGTTGTGAGAATAAATTTAGCAGAGTTTATAATATAATATTTAAGTTATTTATGATAAAAAATATATTTTTTGCATAACCAGCCAGTCTGGGATTTAACAAGAAAATCTAGATTCCAGCGTTACGCGCTGAAACTCTTTAAATTCCAGTAGTGCAAGAAATCTAATTTCTACGTATTCAAATATGGAAGTTCTAGTTTGCTGAACAGAACGTTGAGAAGTATCAATAAGAAGCTCCCTTTTGAGTAAACTTTTCTGCAACGGAGTTATCGTAATAACATCCCTTATGTACGTTGCATGAGCAGATTGGTCAAATATACGAAAGAGTTATAATACAGATTTTACTCAAAAAATATTGAAACAATCTCACACATCTTAAACTAAGTTCTCAATTTCTCAAAGAAATCTTTTAATAAAAGAGAACATTTTGTTTCTAATATTCCACCATAAACTTCAGGTATGTGGTTACAGAATTGAAATATTCTAGTGCCGTTTTCAACTCCTCCACCTTTGGGATTGTAAGCCCCGAAGTATAGACGTTTAATTTTTGCAAAAGAGATAGCTTGAGCGCACATCGGGCACGGCTCTAACGTTACGTACATTTCAGCTTCATAAAGCGTGGAAGTTGAAAATGCTTGTCTAATTGTTAACATTTCTGCATGTGCAGTTGGATCATTAGATATATTGTGTGCAGAGGAGATGATATTGTTTCCATTAACTATTACAGCACCTATTGGCACTTCGCCATCTTTCTGAGCAAGTTTTGCTTGCTCTATGGCAAGTTCCATGTATTGGTACTTAAACATTAGGTGCTTGGGTAAATATAATTTTCTTTTCTTGGCTTTTCTAGGTTATAGAATTCACTAAGGACTATTGTCCTTTTTACAAGGCTATCTATTTCTTGCTTTAAATATTTTTTTATTTCTTCTACCGATTTTAGTTCGTTTATAGCTACAATTACTTCTTCCATTATATCCTCTATAATTTGATCCTCCTCTAATTTATATATTATTTGTTCTACATGCCTATTCAATTCCTCGAAGGTCGCAGATCCATATGTAATGCTATCTTTACTGTTTCTTAGTAACATTTTTTACCTCTCTATTAGAAAATTTATTAAGTTCTATGAAACTCTGTTGTCAATAGCTGCCTTAATAAATGATGTAAAGAGAGGATGAGGAGAAAATGGTCTTGATTGAAATTCTGGATGAAATTGCACACCAATAAACCATGAGTGATTTTTTAGCTCCACTGTCTCTATGCATGTTTTATCTTCTGATATACCACTGCATATCATTCCATTCTCTTCTAAGTTACTTTTATAATCTAAATTAACTATATATCTGTGTCTGTGTCTTTCTGAAATAGTGACACTACTATACACATTTGCCATTTTTGAATTTGGACTTATATTACACTTGTATGTTCCAAGTCTCATGGTTCCACCAAGATCAACGTTCTTACCATCAGCGAGCTTGATGATTGGGTGTTTGCAAGTATAAAATTCTTCAGAGTGTACATCTTCAAGCTTAATAACGTTACGAGCAAATTCAATCACTGCAAGCTGCATACCAAGACATATTCCTAAAAAAGGAATGTTATTTACACGGGCATAGTTTATTGCTAATATTTTACCTTTTATTCCATTATCACCAAATCCTCCTGGAACAAGGACTGAATTAGAGCTTTGTAATTTTTCTCTGATAAACTTTGCATCTATAGATTTTCCATTCTCTTCTCTTGAGTTGACCCAATTTATCTTCACTCTAGCTTTATTACTAATTGCACCATGGTTTAATGCTTCAATCAGTGATTTATATGCGTCAGGAAATTCAGTATATTTTCCTACTATGGAAACGATAACTTCTTGTGTTGGATGTTTCATAGAGTGTACTATTTGGTCCCATTCAGGTAAGCTTGGTTTTGGCTTACTTAAGTGAAAGTGATCCAAAATTTGTGTCCCGAGCCCACATTGATTATACAAGGACGGTAACTCGTATATATGGTTTACATCAGGAGCAGGTATTACGTTAGATAAAGAAACATTGCAAAGATTGGCTATCTTTTCTTTTTGATTATCGGAAATTTCTTTTTCACTGCGACATAATATAATATCTGGTTGTAACCCCGCAGAGTTTAACTCTCGAACTGAATGCTGTGTCGGTTTTGTCTTTAATTCTTGTGCTGCAGTGAGGTATGGTATTAAAGTTAAGTGAATAAGGATAACTTTTTGCTTTCCTAGTTTATAATTAACTTGGCGTATAGCTTCCAAAAACGGTTGGCTTTCAATATCACCTACGGTTCCGCCTATTTCGCATATTACAAAATCTAAATCTTCTGTACCATTAAAAATGAAAGATTTGATTAAATCTGTCACATGAGGAATGATTTGCACAGTTTTGCCTAGATAATCACCACACCTTTCCTTCTTTAATAATTTATTATATACTTTACCAGTTGTTATATTGTCGTCCTTGGTTGCTTTAATTTTAGTAAAACGCTCGTAATGTCCAAGGTCTAAATCAGTTTCAGCACCATCCTCAGTAACAAATACTTCCCCGTGCTGAGCTGGGCTCATTGTTCCAGGATCAATGTTGAGATATGGGTCAAGCTTTCTGATGCGAACATTGAATTCATAAGCTTGAAGAAGTGCTCCCACACTTGAAGCAACTAAACCCTTACCAAGTGATGAAACAACTCCACCTGTAACAAAGATAAACTTGGTTTCTTTCATTAATTTTCAAATGGAACAGAAGTTGATTGGCCTTCTTGCTTCTTTTCTGATATAATCTTCTCTGCAATTGATTTTTTATGTACATCTTTTGAACATAATCCTGATAGTAACAGTGTATTTATAATGAACAGCCCAGCAACTATAGAAGTTATTCTACTGAGTGGATTTTCAGAAGACTTTACCGGAATTATTGAATTCATTCCCTGTTGTGAATTACTAAAGCCACTTAATGAACTACTTCCAGGTGGCTGCAGGAGCACTAAAATTACCAATACAACAACTAATATTATTTGAAGTACACTAAGTACTGTTACTGACATTATGAATAGAGCTAAAAATAAAGATTTTAGGAGCATAAGGATCATAAGTCAAGAATATCTTTACCCGAGTAACTTGACTACTGGAATCCAAGTATGTATTAAACCTTATTTAAATTATGAGCTATCACATTTTAAAATACAAAGATTATGAACCAAAAATGGATGAAAGTTCTTTTATCGCAGATGGTGTGCGTATCATAGGTAACGTTGAAATAGGAAGGAATGCGAGTATCTGGTTTAATTGTGTGATCAGAGGAGATGTTGGATCAATCAAAATAGGTGATGAAACGAATATTCAAGATGGCACCGTAATTCATGTAGATAGAAATCCAGGCGGTGATACGATTATTGGTAGTATGGTGACGGTTGGACATTTTTGTGTGTTACATGCATGCACGATACATGATAAAGCATTTATTGGTATGGGCTCTGTTATAATGGATCATGCGATTGTGGAGTCTGAAGCTATGGTAGCTGCTGGCTCACTGGTAACGCATGGGAAAGTGATAAAAAGTGGTGAAGTATGGGCTGGCAGGCCAGCACAATTCTTCAAAAAAATGTCAGATGAGGAAATTAAACATATTACACAATCTGCACAAAATTATATCATGCTGATGAAAGAATATAAGGCTATATGCTAGGTTGAGAAATCTTCAGCTCTGATGCACATTCTACGTTAACTACTTCAAAAGCTTCTTCAACTATAGGATGCTTATCAATATAAGGCTCAATCACTTTTTCAACTCTAGTTTGCTTATCAATATGCTGATTAATAAAACTACCTCTGACTAGAATATCCTTTATTGGCCAGTTTGTTTCTGTTGGAGTACCTGATAATCTAGCTGCAAATTTTATCGGTGCTGACGTTAGAAAAAGAGATATAGTATTATTTGAATTAAGATAGAAGTTTACATGATCTTTACAATCTTTTAGATTTATATCTCCTGGAAAATCTGATATTTGAGATTGTATATTTGCTTTTATGAAGTTCATCCGGCCGAATTTTTCAGTAAGTATCCCTACCTCTTTTGGAACTTCTAATGGGATGATAATATCATTGCTAATTCCATTTTCTTCTTGAGAAAAAAGTTCAGTGTATGCTCCTTTTTTTCTGTGTTTCTCAAAATACTTAGGAAAATACATATTAAGGTATTCAGAGTGTAGCTCTATACGATTTTTCTGGTCATCCTCTAGAGTAAATGTGTATTTATCACCATTTTGCTTAAGCTCGCACAATTTAAATTTACTAAGGTCAGAGTCTGGAAATGGCTTTTCAATTTCAAAAGCAAGTGTAAGAGTGTGCGTTGTGTGATCAAATTCATTTTTTTCTTGTAGACCATCTTGTAGACTATAGTACTTATTTTTTTCATATTCCTTTTTTTCTCTATTAGCATTAACTTCCTGTTCATTAAAACTTTCAACAGCATAAAAAAAATTCTTCTTCATCTAGCTCTTCTCCTGTTAGAGCATCCTCAAACACATCCTGTTCATCCTCTAAATCAATCTCATTACCTTTCGTTTCTATTTTATTCTCTATACTTATTTTTTTTGTATGGTCATTTCCATTGCTAGCAGTTGTTTGATGATGTGTATCGTTAGTTTGAAAAAATCTCTTTACTTTTGATATTAAGCTAATCCATGAAAGTCTGACTTGATTAAGTAGCCATTTAAAACTCTTCATTGTTTTACCTCAACCTAATTACTAAAAATTGTAACAGAATAAATTAAATATGTCAATAAGATACACAAATTGTACTAACTGGGAATTAGTGGCAGCACTTAACATCTGTGTAAATTTTGACATAGGCGTTTTCTGCATTTTAACCAAATCAGTAAAGAGAACACCATTGATATTCTCCTTTTAGAAGCAACTTGAATAAAACTGATAAAGTTTGAATTAAAGTGTGATTAGGAAAGTGAGTGATGAGAACTCTTTATTTGGACTTCTTTTGATTCATCTATTTTAGTATTAGGTCTTAGTGTTGTGTGTGTAGCACCACCAGCTACGAGTGCAGATGCTGTAGCTATGATAATTATTGCTAACATACTTAGTCTAGTTGTGTGCTGAAGTATAGTATTTGCTATCAGTCCAACAGCAAGACCAACACCAATAACAGCAGTGTACAACATTATCGAATTTGAATCAGATACGTAATTTGTGAGCTCTTTGGAACACTCTTTTGCTAATCCTTTTACTGCTCTCTTGAGTTTGTTTTGATCTTCTTCTGTTCCAGTACCTGATTTTAGTCTCTTACATAACTCTTGTATTTTTTCATCTTGTACTTCTGCCAGCTTTTTTAGCTCCGTAGACAATTTCTCTATTTTTGTTCCTTTCAATTCTACTATTATTTTCTTGAAACATGGCATCATTATTTGCTCTGTTTCTTCTTCTACTTGATTTTTTAATGCTATTATTTTATTCAATTGTTCTTCTGATATTTCAGTGTCTTTTTTTAGTTCCACTGTAACCTTTGTTTTTTCTAGCTCCGATATTACGTTCATTAATGCGTGAAATGCACTCCATAGCTTTTCACCAGAATTCTGACTCCGTTTTGGTAACATAGGCTGACTACTTTTGAACTTTTTTGGTGATATAGGCTGATTTTTACCATCTTTAAGCTTTTTTGAGTTTTCACCAGCACTTACTTTAACCATAATAAACCTCGCATATTAAATAATGCTATTACATAATATCTTTAAAGCTTAAGGTCAAATAGTATCTTTACATAATATAACTCATAAACAGAAAATTTTAGTGTAAATTGACATATTTACTTTGTGCTATGGTTTGAGATAGAATAACAACTTGCTTCAAATATGGAAAGGCAGTACAACTCTATAATCAAGTTACTGAGCTCTCATTTACTCCTCTTTTTTTGTAAAACAATCTACAATTTATTAGAAGATCTTCAGATAGACGTTGATCATTGGTTGCGTTTTTACAGTGAGACAAGACCTCATTCTAGTAAATATTGTTATGGCGATGTAGACTTTCCTGAATAGAAAACATATTGCTTTTTAGAAAAATATTGGTAGCATTACATTAAGAGACTGATATTAGTTTTCAATTTTTCTGTTAGTTAATTCTTGCTTGCTAGGTTAAGTTGTGTCTGGTAACCATAATGGCAAATCTTGTTAATTTGAGGCGTGGATTTTAGCCTCTTTCATCCTTACATTAGTTACATATTCTTTCGCAGAGGGCTAATGAATTTATTAGTAAAATTCAGTAATTTATAACTGACAATGAGAGCTGTTAATTAGCAACTCACTTTAAATAAGTTACTCAACTGTGACAGATTTAGCTAAATTTCTCGGGCAATCTACATCTAACCCTTTTTTTTCTGCAATAGAATAAGCAAGAAATTGCATAGCAACACTGTAGATAATTGGAGAAACAAAATTGTCAACTTCTGGAAGTTGCACCACATCTATGCAAATTCCCTTTAAGAGCGGTGCTCCTTGCTTATCACTAAAGGCAATTACTTTACCTTTTCTTGCAATAATCTCTTGTATATTGGATAGCGTTTTAAAGAATAAATTATCGTAAGGAATAATTGCGATAACAAGTACAGTAGAGTCTATCAAAGCGATAGAACCGTGCTTCATTTCTCCCGCTGCAATACCAATTGTGTTGATATATGAAAGCTCTTTTATCTTCAATGCACCTTCCATTGCAACTCCATATGAGCTTCCTCTCCCAATTATAATTATATTATTGTGCTCTAATATACTGCCTGATATATGTTGTATTTCCATCACATTCAAAACATGCTCTACATGTTCGGGAATGGAATTAATAGCACCGCTTAGTTCCTTTATCCTCTCTCTACCCAGTATACCTTTTATTTTTCCAAGCTCTACAGCAAAGCATGCTAAAATTGCAAGCTGCGTAGAAAAGGTTTTTGTCGAAGCAACACCAATCTCAGGTCCAGCAAGAGTATGCAATACAATATCTGAGGCTTTTTCTATGCTGCTATTAAATGTATTAATTATGCTAATGATCATTTGTTTCTGCAATCTCGCATAACGTAGTGCTTCCATAGTATCTGCAGTTTCACCAGATTGAGAAATGAATAAGCCAATACTACCTTCTTCGAGCTTGACGCTGCTATACCTAAATTCTGACGAGATTTCTAGATATACCCGAATTTGAGCAATACTTTCCAGCCAACACTTTGCTATTAGTCCAGCAAAATAGGATGAACCGCATCCAACTATAGTAATGTAACCTAGTTCAGAAAATAATTCTTTGTTGATTTCTTTATATTGTTTATAAAATTGATTTATTGTTTTGTTTAATGCATACGGTTGCTCAAAAATTTCTTTTAGCATAAAGCTAGGGTAACCATTTTTACTAATTAGAAAATTTCTTGGACTGCTATTTTCTGTTCTGCGTTTAACTTGTATACCATTATTATATATACTGAATTCGTTAGATTTTATTACTGCAATATCATTATCTTCTAAATGCAATATTTTTTCTACAAATGAATTCAAAGTATTAGTATCAGAAGCAGCAAACACTTTATTACAGTTATATCCTATTGCTAAAGGCAAATTTCTTTTTGCAACAAATAAAGTATCTGGATATTCTGCAAATAATAAAGCCAAAGCAAGTGAACCTTGTAAATTGTTTAGACACTGTAATATAGAATCAACTGGTGATAACCCTTCATCAAGATATGAAGTTAATATGTTTGGTATCACTTCTGTATCAGTATCGGTGTGGAAAGATACTCCCTTTTCCTCCAGATCCTTTTTTAATATATTGTAATTTTCAATTATGCCATTATGAGCAACAACAACATTATTTATATAAATGGGATGAGCATTTTTAAGATTTGGAGCTCCATGTGTAGCCCAACGAGTATGTGCTATACCAACTTTGCTACTAGATATCTTGCTCTCATGAACAACTTCACACAATCTTTCAACTTTACCTTCTGATTTTTTTACTTCTATCTTACCTCTATTATTTATAATTGCTATACCTGAAGAGTCATAACCTCTGTATTCCAATTTTTGCAACGCGGTTAGTAAAGTTGGTATTACTGAATCACCGCTACTTACTATACCTAATATTCCACACACTTCTTAAATTATGAAGCATTTTTGTCTTTTTTACTTTCCTCTAGTTTATTTTTCTTGCCATTCTTTTCAACTTTGCTTTTTTCAATAGATTTAGCTACTGGCTTTTGAATTTCTTTATTTAAGATTTCAGATATAGCAGACTTTAGGATTTTTATTTCAATTTTTGGTGCTATTTCTAGTATTAGTTGTGCATTTACTTCGTCAACTTTGTTTACTTCACCTATTATTCCACTAGAAGTAATAACCGTATCACCACGTTTTATTTGATCTATCATCCTTCTATGTTCTTTTAGTTTTTTGTGATTGGGGAGAATAATGAGAAAATAAAATACTACAAATATTAAAATGAGTGGAATAAAGCTAGCAACAGATGCTGATACATTGTTAGTCGCATCTGCCGCAAAAACCTCAGAAATGAACATATTTAATCCCAATTATTAACGATAAAGTTAAATAGATTAAGCAGCAATTACAATATCATGTCAAGTCTCTGAAAGAAATTAATTCAAATTAATAAGAAACTTAAGGAATTTTAAGGTGTTTCTGCTGTAATGGCGGGAGTGATGAGACTTGAACTCACGACCTCATGCGTGACAGGCATGCGCTCTAACCAACTGAGCTACACCCCCCATTGCTTTTTAACGTTTGCAATCTTAAAGCTAATCAACGTGTTGCTACTTGTCAATATTTTTTGTTTGCGCTTTTTTGTCTTTTTTATTACTATGTAAATAACTTAATTTCACACATGGCTTATGCAAGTAGTCCCGTTAGGGTTATGCCATGGAGGATAAACTATTTGGAGGAGTAAATATGACAAATTTGCCTAAAGTCACTATACGTGATTTAGCTGAATCTGGTGTGCATTTTGGCCATAAAGTTAGTCGCTGGAATGCGAAAATGGCCCCATATATATATGGTGTACATCAACAGAATCGTATACACATAATAGACTTACGAAAAACATTACCATTGTTAGAGGCGGCGATGAAAGCTTTATACGATGTTGCATCTCAAGATGGTCGCATTTTATTTGTTGGTACGAAATTTCAAGCTTTAGATATTGTTGCAAGTGAAGCGGTTCGTTGTGGTCAATATTATGTAAATGATCGATGGCTTGGTGGTATGCTTACTAATTGGAACACTGTTTCTTCTTCGATAAAAACTTTGATACAATATGAGAAAATATTAAATGATGAAGATAGTATCTTAACAAAAAAAGAATTAGGAAATATTGAAAAGAAAAGAAAAA
Organism: Wolbachia endosymbiont of Protocalliphora sialia; assembly: GCF_053891855.1. NCBI lineage: Bacteria > Pseudomonadati > Pseudomonadota > Alphaproteobacteria > Rickettsiales > Anaplasmataceae > Wolbachia > Wolbachia endosymbiont of Protocalliphora sialia. Next base: position 54,076 of record NZ_JAIUJX010000004.1, on the reverse strand, counting down.
AGCTTGATAAAGAATTGGGTGGCATTAGAGAAATGGGAGCAGTTCCTGATATTTTATTCATTATTGATACTAACAAAGAGCATATAGCGGTTAAAGAGGCTAAAAAATTAGGTATTCCTGTAGTTGGAGTACTTGATACCAATTCTGACCCAGATGATATTGCCTATCCTATACCAGGAAATGATGATTCAAGAAAATCAATAGAGCTCTACTGTAAATTAGCTGCTGATTCTATATTAGCTGGAATAGAGTCTAGTTTGACAAGGTCTAGAGTTAAGGATGATGAGCTTATTCAAGAAAAAGAAGGGGGTATTGTGCAAACTAAAAAGAAGCGTATGAAGGATGAAACAGAAAGGGAGGTAATAGTAAGTAAATGAAGATGGATTCAAGTAGTATAAGGGAATTACGCGATAGAACAGGGCTTGGCTTAAGCGATTGTAAGAAAGCGTTAGAAGAGTGTGATGGTGATATTAAGAAAGCCGTTGATAGGTTACGTACAATAGGATTTGCTAAAGCTGACAAAAAGTCTGATAGAGTAGCTTCAGATGGGCTTATTGCTATGTGCTTGGCTAAAAATTATGGTGTATTGGTTAAAGTTAATTGTGAAACTGATTTTGTTGCTAGAAATGAGAAGTTCATAGCATTAGTTTCAAATTTAGCATCAATTGCTTGTCAAGAACGTTGTACTAGTCTTGATGAGTTAAAAAATGCCAAATATGAAGATGTTGGTACAGTGCAGGAAGCTATTATGAGTGGTACATCGGTTCTTGGTGAGAAGTTAGAGTTAAGCAATCTTTGCTACCTAGAGACTGAGGATGGGATTATTGCTGGCTATGTACATGGTGATATGCATGGCTTAGGTAAGATTGGTGCTTTAGTAGCATTGCAATCATCTGGTGATAAACAAGAGATTGGAAAGCAAATAGCTATGCATGTAGTTGCTATGAAACCTGAAGCTTTATCTATAGATGATTTAGATCAAGAAAAATTAAACAATGAGCGTTCTATAATTGAGGAGCAAGTAAAGAGCTTAAATAAACCTGAAGAGGTAGCGAAAAAAATAGTAGATGGACGAATGGCTAAATACTATGAAGAAGTTGTTCTGCTAGAGCAGAAGTTTATAAAAGATGATAAAATGAAGATTGCTGATTTTATAGAATCAAGTGCTGTTAAATTAGCTAATTATAAGTTACTTACTTTGGATGATGCAAATAAGTAACAAAACTTCAGAAGTAAAATACCCCAGAGTGTTATTCAAAATCTCTGGGGAGGCTTTGATGGGATCAAAGCTATTTGGCCATGATATGGAAGTGATAGATAAACTATCCAAAGACATAGTTGAAGTTTGTAATCTCGGAGTTCAAGTTTGTATTGTTGTTGGTGGTGGGAATATTTTTCGTGGTGCATCAGCATCTTTAAGTGGCTGTGAAAGAGCAAGCAGTGATTATATTGGAATGCTTGGCACTGTCATTAATGCTTTAATTTTGCAGAATTTTTTAGAAAAAAGCTCTATAGTTTCTAGGGTATTATCTGCTATACCTATGACTACCATATGTGAGCCTTATATAAGAAGGAAGGCTATTCATCATTTAGAAAAAGGTAGAGTTGTCATTTTTGCAGCAGGTACAGGTAACCCATTTTTTACCACAGATACAGCTGCAGCTCTACGTGCTGTTGAAATGAATTGTGATGTTATTCTAAAAGGTACGCAAGTAAGAGGTGTATATTCTGCTGATCCAAAAAAAAATGAGGATGCTGTGATGTATGATAGGCTTTCTTATACAGATTTGCTAACTCGTGATTTAAAAGTTATGGATGCATCAGCAATTTCACTTGCTCGTGAGAATTCTATCCCGATTATAGTTTTTTCTTTAAAAAGAGAAAAAATGGTCGATATTATTAAGGGTCAAGGTACTTATACTATAGTCTCAGATTATAAACATTAGGTAATTTATGTTAAACGAAATAAAAGCTAAAACAAAAGAAAGAATGCTAAAAACTATTCAGTCTTTTCATGATGATATGAAAGGTGTACGTACTGGTAGAGCTAACTCATCATTACTTGATGGTATAGTTGTAAATATCTATGGTGGACATCAAAAACTGAACCAAGTTGCAGGCGTTTCAGCTATAGATAACAAAACTCTATCAGTTAAAGTTTGGGATGCTACTGTTATCGGTGAAGTAAAAAATGCGATAATCAATGCTAACCTGAATTTAAATCCTGTTGTTGAAGGAAATACTATACGTATAGTTCTTCCAGACTTAACGCAAGAAACTCGTGAAAAATTAGTGAAATTATTGCATCAATTTTCTGAAAATGCACGAGTTGCAATTAGAAATATACGCAGAGATGTTATGGAAGAAATAGAGGAAATGAAGAAAAATAAGGAAATCTCAGAAGATGATTTTCATGTTGCCAAAAAGGAAATACAAAACATTACTGATGATAATGTAAAAAAAGTCGATGATGACTTATCTATTAAAGAAAAGGATATATTGCATCATTAAGTTAATATGAAAGAATTTTTCAGTATTGAAAAACATAAGAGGATTCGATATAGATACAGTTGTATGAATGCTGTGATTCAGATCTCATCATTACGCACACATTTGATCGTTATACCTTTTGAAATCTAGAAAAAAAGCTTTTCAGTTTGATTTTTTATTACGATAATTAAGTTTACACTCTTGAGCGAAAACGATGCTGAAACGCTTTTTCCTTATTTTTGCATTTGTATTACTCGTGCCACTTTCAGATGCTGATGCCAGAAAATATATCAGAATTGTTGGATCTTCAACTGTTTTTCCTTTTATCTCATTTGTATCTGAGGAATTCAGTCGTATATTTCCCTTTAAAACTCCAGTTGTAGAATCGATAGGAAGTGGATCAGGGTTCAAAATGTTTTGTTCAGGAATAGGGGAAGGCACACCAGATATCACCACTTCATCTCGCCCTATGAAGGAAGTAGAGAGAGAATTATGCAAAAGAAATAAAGTGAATGAAGTAATAGAGATCATAATCGGCTATGATGGAATTGTTATTGCAAATTCAAATCAAAGCCATAGATTTGATTTTACAAAAAATGACCTGTTTGAAACTTTATCTTCATATTCTGAAGACAATGATAGATTAGTAAAGAATAACAAGAAATTTTGGTCTGATGTAAATCAAGCTCTACCAAAAACAGAAATTAAAATCTATGGTCCACATCAAAATACAGGTACACATGAAACTTTGATTAATTTTATTATGCTTGATCAATATTCATGCATGAACTCAAGGATTTTCAAAGAGAATTATCAAGACCAAGAAAAAAGAAAGAAAGCATGTAGTAATATCAGAGATGATGGAAGGTATATAGAAGTTGGAATTAATGAAAACATAATAATACAAAAATTGAAGAGCAATAAAAATGCTTTAGGAATATTTAGCTTCAGCTTTTTAGCGAAAAACCAAGATGAGATTCAAGGAAGCACAATCGCAGGAATTGAGCCAACTTATAAAAATATATCATCGGGGGAGTATATGTTAGCAAGGCCTTTATATCTTTATATAAAGAAAGAACACTTAGATACTGTTGATGGATTAAGGGAATTCATTAGAGAAGTTGTAGACTCTATTAGTACTGAAGGTGGATATTTATCTAGGCTTGGCTTAATTCCACTTTCAAGCGAAAATATAAAAAAAGTCTTGGAAAAGGTTCGTGATATAATATGATGACTTTGATATTTTTTTATTCTGGATACTAGGTTAAAAATAGAACGTTTAAATTTCTTGTTTTTATTGTTATCATACTTAGATTTCCTAAGAACTTATTTACTACAAAATACAACAAGTTCTATTTATTTGAGAAAGTTGTGCGTCTTGTAGAACAGATTTTGTTGTAGGTTTCTCTGTAGCTATTTCAAGGTTTTCTTCTATGCTTTTTTGTTCTGTGTAATCTTTAACTTCTTGAATGAAATCTTCAAGCCACTCCTCACTACCTATCTTAGCATGTCGTTGTTGCTCACCTTTAAGAAGTTTTATTACAGCTGCATCTTGATTTTCAGGAGCTCTTTGATTTTTAAGCCACGAGTCACGAATATCAGGAGAAGCGTTTTTCAAATGAGCTTCAAAGGTTGCTTTTTTGTCTTTTATACTTTCTTCTTGTTGATCTTGATGGAATTTAAGCCAGAAATCGCAAATATCAGGAGAAGCTTTATCCCAAAAAAGTTTAGTAATTTCTTTTATATTGCTCAGATCTTCTTGTTTCAATCTTTTACCATCACCGGTACGTAGTTTTTTAAGACCAACGTACAGAGGGTAAAGTAAAAGGGTAGTTTTGCTCGGTGAATGTATAGGTCTATTTAAAATCATTTCTAGATTTGTATCACAATCTTCTAATACTGCTTTAACTTTTTCAATTTTCAAAGAATTTATTGCTTCACATAATTTGCAATGAAGGGTACCTATTCTTCCTAAATTTTCCACTTTTTGCATAGCTCTATCACGAATATCATTTTTCTGATGAGATTCTTCATAAGTTCGTTTGGTAGCTTTTTCAGTGCACTTTCTATTATAATTCTCAATTTCTGGAATAAATTTTTTAACATCAAAATTTGAACTATAATTAGCTGATTTGATTGCACTATCACTCAAGAAGACACGAGTGTCTTCATTAGCTTCCTGCCAAAGTGCCTTAACGATATCTTTTTCTCGTTGTAAAATAGCAAAATCTAAGATAGTATAATTACCATCGAACTTACTCCTTAAAACCTCTTGTGTATAATCTATACCCTCCTCAGAATTAATTTTTTCGAGTATGCTCAGGACCTCTCGAAGATTGCTATTCACAATTGCAAGACGTAATGAATTTTGAGTTTCTTTACGCTTATTCCATAAAGCATTAGTGTATTCATTAGCTTTCTGCTGAAGTGTCTGAATGATTTCTTCATTTCCTATGGATTTAGCAACATCAAAGATTGTACGACCACTCGGGAATTGGCTTCTGAAAACCTTTTGTATATTACTGTAAGAATTAATATTGAATATATTCTGGACCTCTTGAAGATTGTTATTCAAAATTGCAAAATATAGTGATTCTTGAGTTTTAATAAGGCCACAATCTAATACCATACCCTACCCTACCTCTATCTCTTATGGCAAATTTAGCGCTATAATTATACGTATTTATAATCAAGTCAAGAGAAAAAATTAGCAAAGCGGTTGAAGTTTTAATAACATATAGCTTTCACGTTACTATCTATGGAAAATCTGCAAGTTTTACGTTCAATTGCGTTTATTGTGGGAATTTTTCTATTGTTGTTTGGTGTAGCAATGCTTATTCCTGCTATTACTAATAATTATCTAGGTTACGAATGGAAAAATTTTCTGGTTGGATTTATAGTTACCTGCACATTTAGTGCGATTTTTATTCTACTGGGTAAACTAAATAGGGTACATGGAATGCCGGCAATTTTTGCGATTACCAGTTGTACCTGGATTGCATTATCTCTATTTGCAGCTATTCCATTTTATCTTGATAGTTTAAGCTACATTGATGCACTGTTTGAAGCAGTATCTGGGATTACAACCACAGGAGCAACTGTTCTAAGTTACATCGAGCAACAATCTCCGGGGATACTACTGTGGAGAGCAATGCTGCACGGTATAGGTGGTTTTGGAGTAATTACAGTAGGAATTGCAGTTTTTCCCATATTTAAAGTTTTGAGCTTAAATAACTTGCTATATTCCGAATACTCAGATGCTATTAAAAAACGGCTACCGCATACGCGAAGCGTAGTGATACATATTACAGAAATATATTATGGCCTAATTTTATTATGCATACTTTCATATTATCTAGCTGGCATGCCATTATTTGACGCAATATGTCACGGGATGTCTACCGTGTCAACTGGTGGATTTGCTAACTATAACGATTCTATAGGCTACTACAATAACCCTATATTGGAGGTCATAACAATTATCTTTATGATTTTAGGCTCTTTACCTTTTATGAGCTATTTAAAAATTATAAGACGATTAGACGTTTGTTATGATGAACAGGTCTCTTACTTTATTAAGATAGTTGTTATCTCATCTTTGCTTGCTTGTTTTTGGTTATATAAAAATTTTGACTTAGGAGTATTTTTATCATTTAGGTACAGCACATTCACCATTACCTCCTTTATCATATCAACTGGCTATGTAATGTGCAACTACTTGAATTGGAGCTTTATTTCAGTCTTAGCTTTCTTTTTAGCCTTTATTGGTGGATGTGGTGGTTCTGCTAGTGGTGGAATCAAAATCTTCCGTTTAGTCATTTTTCTAAAATCTATAAGGAATTACTTTAGCTCTTTATTAAATCCAAGTGAAAGCGATAGAGTAAAACTCAATGGTAAAATACTGGAAAATGATGAAGTTCAATCCGTCTTTACGTTTTTTGCGATTTACATGTTAACGTTCACTATATCATCAATAATGATGTCTTACTTGAGCAATGCGGACTTTATAACTAGCATCAGCTCTGTTTCTGCAATGCTTACAAATTCTGGCCCAGGATTTAGTAACCTAATAGGTCCTTCAGGTAATTATTCCTCCTTTAGTGGTGGAGTAAAGCTATTTCTATCGTTTTTGATGCTGCTTGGCAGGCTTGAAATATTGCCAATTTATTTTTGTATAGGTAGTTTATACTGGAAACTTTGCCATTCCAGAGTGTAACGCTAATTCAGGTTTACATTTAAATTCTATTACATATTATTATAAGTATTACAAAACTTTAAAGGACAATTATGGCAGTTATGCCAGATAAATGGATAAGGGAAAAGGCTGAAAACTCTAGAATGATAGAGCCTTTTGTGAATCATAAAAGCAGTAAGGGTGTTGTATCTTTCGGATTATCATCTTATGGCTATGATGCAAGAGTTAGTAATAAGTTTAAGATTTTTACTAATGTTAATTCAGCTATTGTAGACCCCAAGAATTTTTCTGAGAATAGTTTCATAGATAAGGAAACAGATGTATGTATAATCCCACCAAATAGTTTTGTACTTGCCAGCACGGTGGAATATTTTCGTATACCAAGGAATGTACTGGTAATTTGTGTTGGTAAATCAACTTATGCAAGATGTGGTATTATAGTAAACGTCACACCTTTAGAGCCTGGATGGGAAGGTCACGTCACACTTGAATTCTCTAACACTACTCCACTTCCTGCAAAAATTTACGCTAATGAAGGAGCATGCCAGTTTGTATTTTTAAGCGGCGAAAGTGAGTGTGAGAAGTCATATGATGATATGAAAGGAAAATATATGAATCAACATGGTATCACTTTGCCGCTGGTGAAATAATCTGTAATTGCGGTAAATTTTTGATCATTGGCAGCCACTTCTCCACACTGCTTCCATACATATTCTCAACTTCTCCTCGCTTTTACTGTGTATTCCTTTTGTGCTCTTTAAAACGGTAACTTCTCTATATTTATTGTCATTAGGCTAAGTTACCGCTTTTTTCCATTTTTATACTTCCTGCTCTTGATTAATTTGACCTGCTAACATTTTGTTTACAGGGCCTGCTATTAACTCTGCACAATTTATTCTCATGGTAAAAACTTCTTCTCTACTTTTTTTCGGTAAGGTTAGTAATCGATAACAACAAATAGTCCTAATTTAAATTTGTTTTGAGTTTAAAGTCTTTCGTTAGGTTTGCAGAATACATTTCCTTATTATCTTGGTTATAGAAAGTAAATTTGTGATCATCTAAACTTAATATTGCAAAGCCAAAGCCGAAAAAGTTTCTAACTTCGTGTGCTAAGTAATTTCTACTATTTGGATAGTTAAATTCTACATTTTGATAAACAGGTTCTTGATCTTGAGCGTGTAATAATGCACCGCCGTTTCCAACTATAATCTGATCTGGAACATCATCCATTAATAAAATCTGGGCTATATGAATGTGGCCAGAAACTATGGTAGTAACATTGTTTGGAAATTTATCTCCAAAAGCTTCAATTTGTGTAAGATTACCATGGCTTTTTAATGTCAAAAATTCTTTTTTTGGAGATCTCCAAAGCGGTTTATGAGTCAAAAACCACGTGGGCTTATCTTGTATCAATTTATCAAATTGTCTCTCAAAAGCATCAACTGTGCTTTGGATTGTAAAAATTTCCTCACCGGATGAAGAGTCGAAGATAAAAAACTTCATCGGCCCAGTATCTAAGAACCAACTGGAAATAAGATCTTCACATTTTTGAGGGAAAAAGGGGTATGAATCTAAATATCTGCACCATCCTTCATAAGCTCTATTACAACTCTCATGATTCCCACGAACAAAAAGAAAAGGAGATTGTGTTAAAATATCTTTTGCAGGCTCAAACCAATCAGCGTACCAAGCTTCTTTGCTATATCCATAAATATCGCCGCACTTTTTTGTGTTTCTACATTTTGTTTGTCTATAATGATAATCACCAACATGGATAATTAAATCTGGTTTATGAAAAGCGATTGAATCTAAATTTTTTTTCAGAGGCCAGTTATCTGCAGAATTACATTCTTGCTGAAATAACATATTTATTCTACATCCTGTATCGCCAATGAAGGCAATTTTGCTGATCTTTTCCGCTAATACGGGAACTTTTATATTGTCAATACTAATGTTTTGAGCATTTGTTTCTACTATCAGTTCACAAACTGTTTCGGTATTGTTAATTGAGCTGCGACTTAGCATTTCTACTTCCTTATTATCGACGTAAGCAATGGGACACATGTTATTGTCTATAATCGCACGTATGCTTAATTTATTTTCTGGAATGATTTGAGACCATGTGTACAATATTTGTGCATGATTAGAGTGAAAGCTAATTGTAAGAGATAGAATTAAAAAAATGAAGATATTAGCTACTTTCATTTGTATAAAAACCTAAATTAAGAATTAGTATTAAGATTATCTTAAATGATTAAAGTTTGTAACCATAAAATTCATAGTTAAATTATACAGGCATTTCCTAAATTATCCTAGTATCAGATTGACACTTTAGATGAAAAATCCTAAAATGATTAAGTAATTTAAAGTAATTATATAGAAACTAGAATAAAGTGCGGTCGTGGTGGAATTGGTAGACACGCAGCGTTGAGGTCGCTGTGGCTCACAAAGCCTTGGAAGTTCAAGTCTTCTCGACCGCACCAAGTTGTTTGGTGTAGGTGAAATGTTTATAGGAAATCAAAGTAGAAATAAAGTAGAAAGGGCCATCAGTGAAGTCAGGCGTGGTCTTCCAATTTTAATATATGATGATGAAAATAACTATCTATTGCTTGCTGCTGCTGAAACTTTAGAAAAAAATTTATTTAGTCAATATAAGCTTATATCAGGTAATGTGTATGTTACTTTGACTGCAAGTAAGGTAAAATACATATGTCAGAGTAAAGAACATAGTAGCAAACGTCTGTTGATAAGCAATTTTGATGAACTGCTCCATTTAATAAACTGTTCAAAGGAAGGTAGCATAAAAGAGTTGCAATGCTCAAAGACAATAGATGCGTATGCTGTTGCCTTGCTTAAGTTCTCAGAATTATTGCCATACGCGTTAGTGGCTGATATGACTTTTGAGAATAAACATGAAATGCGGAATTGGTGTGAAGAAAATGACATTATTGTACTAAATACGTTACTTGTGAATGATTTTCAACAAAATCATAGTGTGTATGAAGTGTGCAAAACATCATTATTTTTAAAACAGACTCAAGAAGTAGATATCATATCTTATAGAACCAAAAGTGGCGGAAGAGAACATTATGCAATTATCATTGGCAATCCAGATAAAGATAATGAGCCATTAGTGAGAATTCATTCTGCATGCTATACAGGAGACTTATTAGACAGCTTATCATGTGATTGCAGAAGCCAGTTACATCAAGCGATTCAAATAATGACCGACTTTGGGAATGGCATTATATTATACTTGATGCAAGATGGGAGAGGCATTGGTTTAACTAATAAGTTAAGAGCATACAGTATGCAAAGAAAATATAATCTTGATACTGTTGATGCAAATAGAGTATTGGGTTTTGAAGATGATGAAAGGAGCTTTGCTGTTGCAGCTAAAATACTTAAGAAATTGAACATTAACAAAATACAATTACTTACAAACAATGGTAGAAAGTTATCAGAGTTGAAAAATAACGGTATAGAAGTTACAAAGTGTGTACCACTTATTATGGAACGCAATGAATATAATGATTCATATATGGAAACAAAATTTGGCAAGTTAGGCCATGGATTAAGGGTTTATTAGCTTTTTTGTTATAACTACTTTGTTAGCTTGCTATGTTAATTAATATAAGTTAAGATTTTTAAGAATGTTGAGATGCTGAAATTTTTAAAACAAGAAAAAAGTAATGAGTCATTGGATAAGGATATAAATTGGAATTCAAGTCGCTATAGCACAGTTGTTGCTCAGAGAAATACTTTACTTTTATTTACATTAATATTACTAGTTGCAATTTCTATAAGCATATTAGCTATATTTAAAATTAGCACAAGTAGCACTATTGAGCCATTCGTTATAGAAATTGATAAAAAGTCAGGCATAGTGCAATTGGTTGATCCTGTTACAGTAAAACAATATTCTGCAAATGAAACGCTGAACGATTATTTTATTTCAGAGTATATAAAAGCAAGGGAGGTTTTTGACCCATATAATTATAATTATAATTATTATACAAAAGTAAGGTTGTTTTCTTCGCCTAGTGTATATAGTGAATTTAGCAATTATATAAAATCGCAGAATATGAATGACCTTTTTAATTTATATTCAGATGCTAAAGGTGAGTTGAAAATTCGTTCAATTCAAAAATTAGGTAATGATGCTCTTCAAGTGAGATTTTCTATAGAATTTACACGAAAAGATGGAAATTCCTCAAGGAAAAATAAGATAGTTGTGATGTCGTATAAATATGCATCGCTTGAAATGAATGATCAGCAAAGATATATTAACCCGTTAGGGTTTCAAGTTATTTCATATAGAGTAGATGATGAATATGTGTAGGATATTGTTAGTTTTAGCTTTACTAATAAGTGGCAACTTAAATGCATCTATTAATAATAAACCTATTTCTGTAGATAGTAGAATAAAGACTTTTGTATATAGCCCTAATGAGGTGTTTACAGTAATTTTTAGTCAAGGTTACTATTCTTATATTGAGTTTGCAGAAGGGGAAAAAGTCAAAAATATTGCTGTTGGTGATGCATCAAGTTGGAAAATTAATCCTTATGATAATAAACTGCTTGTCATGCCATTTGAAGTCAGTAGTCGCACTAACATGATTATTACGACAACTAAAAAGAGAAATTACATTTTTGATCTAATTTCAAGACCAAATTACGATAAATACCCAGACGCTGATGCTAAAAAAGTGGATCATGATTATTCCGTTGAAAAGGATATATCTTACGTAATACGTTTTTATTATCCTCAAGAAGAAGATGAATTTGATGTTGATTTAGATGAGGTTTCTTTACCTACTCAAATGCAATACATTACAGAAAAGCCAGAAAAAATAATACAAGAAAATAATACGAGGTACAACTATACATATATTGATGAAGGTGGTAACGTAGATATAGTTCCAATTGAGTTATTCGATGATGGTTATTTAACCTATTTAAAGTTTAGAAATAGTAATAAAATTCCTCAGATTTTTATAGAAGGGGAATCCTGTAAAAGGCTGTTATTTGATGATTATGTTGTAATAAAAGGAGTACATAAAAAGCTATTAATGCGTTATGAAGGTAGTGAAGTTGAAGTTATAAATAGGTCACTTTAGTTGTGGTACATATAATATGAGTAAAGAAAGGCATAATAGTGTAGAAGATGAATCAGAGATAGAAAGCAAGGTAGTAACAGTTGGCTCTAATCAAGGTTACAAGGCATTGATGATAGTTATGGTAGCGCTCTTAGTTGGTGGAGTGTACTATCTTTATTTTAGTCCTTCTAATAAAGAGGGTCCAGAGATTGTTAAAAAAGAGGAAACAAAGCAAAACATTCAAGAATTGAAAGGAAAGTTAGAACAAGTTCCAGATAATGTAGTAGTTTCCGAGAGGATAGCAACTGATCTCTTGCCACCCTTACCTCCTCTTCCTATTCCACAAGTCATACCAGAAGTAAAACAAATCAAAAAAGAGGAAGTGACAAAAAAAGAAGAGCAACTAAAAGAAATTCCCTTGTCAAATATACCTGTTTTACCAAAGCAAAATTTTCCTTCTGGTAATGTTATTAGCAATTTGCCTACTTCATTTCCTACAATAGGGGGTGGCGGTTATCCTAGAGACAGACGTAGTGCACAAATGTTAGCAATTTCAGGTAGTAGTGGGGAAGGTAAAGCTACAGATGCTGTTTTATCCAATACCTCAGCACAATCGAGCAAAGCTACCAAAGCTGGAAAGCTTGGTTTAATGATTATTCAAGGTAAAGTTATTGACGCTATTCTTGAAACTGCAATAAGTTCTGACTTACAAGGAATGCTCCGTGCTGTTGTTAGTAGAGACGTTTATGCAGAAACTGGTGATACAATTTTAATACCAAAAGGTTCAAGGTTAATAGGTGGTTATTCATTTGACTCAAACGTTGCAAAAGCCCGCGTGAACATAAATTGGAATAGGATCATTCTTCCTCATGGTATAGATGTTGCTATTGCATCATCTGGTACCGATGAGCTTGGAAGGGCAGGGATAGCTGGAATAGTTGATAATAAAATAGCAAGTGCATTATTCTCTTCAGTGGCACTTGCTGGTGTTTCGATTGGTTCAGCTGTTGTAGGACAAAAAGCCTCTAATCTTATCGATGCGCTAACTGCCATGGATGCAGTGAAGTCTATTACTGCAACTGAAATAGATATTTCTTCTCTCAAAGGGGCTATTGTTGAGAGATTGGAGAATTCTATAAAAACTGAAGTTGGGAAGGTAGGAGACGAAAAATGGAAATTGGGTATTAGGGCTATTGAAAAAATTCGAAATGCTAAAAGTGATCAGGATTTGCTGAGAATAATAAAGGAAGAAATAGTAAGTGTGATAAAAAGTTCTGGAGCTAGTGGAGTTGGTACAATTACTAGTGACAATATCGGTATAACTTTAGACGATGTACGTCAACTGTTGAGGCAAACTCAGAAAAGAAGCAAATCTGTTTATGATGAAGCAATTGGGAAGTCAATCAATGATTTTTCCAAAGACATGCGAGATATAGTTGATAGGAGTGTAGATAAAAAACCAACTATTTATGTTAATCAAGGAACTGCATTGAAAGTATTTGTTAACCAAGATATAGTATTTCCTCCACAGTCAATATTAAATAACTGAAATGAACTATGCTGCACTTGATACATACTTGGAGCCATTACAAGGGATATTTCAAGAGGAAGGTGTAAATGAAATATCAATAAATAAACCGAAGGAAGTATGGATTGAAAATCGCGGTGAAATAAGATGCGAAAAGTTAGAAATATTTGATCTTAATCATTTAAAATCTCTTAGCAGGTTGATTGCTCAAGCTACAGAACAAAAACTGAGCGAAGAGACACCGCTGCTTTCAGCTACATTACCAAATGGTTATCGTATACAGATAGTGTTTCCTCCAGCATGTGAGCCTGATAAAGTAGTCATTTCAATTCGTAAACCTTCTTCTATGCAATTGGCATTGGATGATTATGAAAAAATGGGGGCTTTTTCTGAAACTGTTATAGGAGTGACCGATAATCCAGTAGATCGTCACCTAGATTTGCTACTGAAACAAAAAAAAATAAAAGAGTTTTTAGAATATGCTGTAATAAGTAAGAAAAATATCATAATTAGTGGTGGAACTTCCACTGGTAAAACCACTTTTACTAATGCTACTTTGCGTGCTATTCCATCTGAAGAAAGAATTATTACTGTTGAAGATGCAAGAGAGATAGTTTTGAATGATCATCCGAATAGAGTACATCTTATTGCTTCTAAAGGAGGTCAGGGTAGGGCAAAAGTGACCACTCAAGATTTGATAGAGGCATGTTTACGTTTAAGACCAGATAGAATAATAGTTGGTGAGCTGCGTGGAGCAGAAGCTTTTAGTTTTCTTAGAGCAATAAACACTGGCCACCCAGGGTCAATATCAACTCTTCATGCGGATAGTCCGGCAATGGCTCTTGAGCAAATAAAACTTATGGTTATGCAAGCAAATCTTGGAATTCCCCCAGATCAGATCATACCATACATTAGAAATGTAATTGACATTGTTATTCAACTCAAAAGGACCAGTGGTGGAAAAAGAAGCATTTCTGAAATATTATTTACTAGATCTTCAAATGAAAATACTTAAATTTATACGTAAGTTAAGAAAAAGTAGTTTATGAGTAATGGAAATCACCTACGCAATATTCTCATAGGAGGTGTAGTATCTTTTAGCATACTTGAATTTTGCTTCTATTTGTCTGGTATATTATTCTACCTGTTTGTTGACGGTCCAGATGGTGTAGATTTTAGAGCAATTAATCCTAGCTTGACACCTTTTCCTCAAGCTCTCTGGCCGACAATTTTTGATCATATACAATATTGTTGGCATCATCCAGAGCTATATAGCTTTGAGCTCAAAATTAAATTAGTTGTATCTTCTGTACTGCCTCAAATTGTTTTGATGATTATTTTGTGGAATGTGAGAGAAAGACTAATTGAGTGGCGGCCATTTAAAAAGAAAGAATCACTTCATGGAGATTCACAGTGGGCATCAGAGAAAGACATACGAAAAGCGGGATTAAGAAGCAAAAAAGGTCTATTGCTTGGTAAAGATAAGAGAGGATATTTTATTGCTGATGGGTTTCAGCATGCATTGCTCTTTGCACCTACAGGCTCTGGTAAAGGTGTTGGTTTTGTAATTCCTAATTTGTTATTTTGGAATGATTCGGTAATTGTGCATGATATAAAATTAGAAAACTATGAAATAACAAGTGGTTGGCGAGAGCGACAAGGACAAAAAGTATATGTATGGAACCCAGCTCAGCCAGATGGGGTAAGCCATTGTTATAATCCACTGGAATGGATTAGTGAAAAACCTGGACAGATGGTTGACGATGTGCAAAAAATAGCTAACCTAATCATGCCTGAACAAGATTTTTGGCAAAACGAAGCAAGAAGCTTATTTGTTGGGGTGGTACTATATTTACTTGCTGCACCAGAGAAAGTTAAATCTTTTGGTGAGGTTGTGCGTACGATGCGTAGCGATGACGTAGTTTACAATCTTGCTGTAGTTTTGGACACAATGGGTAAAATAATACATCCGGTAGCGTATATGAACATTGCAGCTTTTTTGCAAAAGGCTGACAAAGAAAGATCAGGTGTTGTGTCAACTATGAACTCGTCGCTTGAATTGTGGGCAAACCCATTGATCGATACTGCAACTGCATCAAGTGATTTTAATATTTTGGATTTTAAAAAGAAGAAAACTACAGTTTATGTTGGTTTAACTCCTGATAACTTAACTAGGCTCAGGCCTTTAATGCAGGTTTTTTACCAACAGGCAACTGAGTTTTTATGTAGAAAATTGCCATCGGATGACGAGCCTTACGGCGTATTATTTTTAATGGATGAGTTTCCAACACTTGGAAAAATGGAGCAATTTCAAACGGGCATCGCATACTTTCGTGGCTATCGAGTAAGGTTATTTTTAATTGTTCAAGATACTGAACAGCTTAAAGGAATATATGAAGAAGCAGGAATGAACTCCTTTTTATCAAACTCAACCTATAGAATAACTTTTGCAGCCAATAATATTGAAACGGCTAATTTGATATCTCAGCTTATAGGAAACAAAACTGTACAACAAGAATCATTAAACAAACCTAAATTTTTAGACTTGAATCCTGCATCAAGATCATTGCATATCTCTGAAACACAGAGAGCATTGCTCTTACCTCAAGAAATTATTATGCTGCCACGTGATGATCAGATAATTTTGATAGAATCGACTTATCCAATTAAGTCAAAGAAAATTTTGTACTATAGTGATAGCACATTCACAAGAAGGCTGATTAAACCAACACGTGTGCCTACACAAGAGCCATATGATCCAAACAAGGTCTTTTCTGCTGCTAACAAAGATAAGATTAGTAATGAAGAAGAGAGTAATGCTATTGAAGCTGCTGATTATCCTGTTGAAGCTAAAACTGAAGATGCAATATACGATGAGCCAGAGATTGAAGATGGATTTGAAGACGAGGATATTGATGATAAGTTTGAAGGTGGTGATGGGTTTGATGATGAGGAAGACGATGATGGGTTTGATGATGAAGACAGTAAGGATGAATTTGACGATGATGAATTTGAAGATGAGGACAAACTAGACGGCAATAAAATCGAGGATAGAGGTTAATTTTACCTATTTTTTAGCTTAGAAAATAATTAGTTTTTTCATATTAAATCATTTTTAATGAATTAGTACTAGATTAGCTATTTTAACTAGAGGAATAGTCATGATGAGTAAAAAAACATTAGCAGTTACAGCACTTGCTTTATTGTTGTCACAACAATCTTTTGCAAGTGAAACAGAAGGATTTTACTTTGGTGGTGGATATTACGGTCAATATTTGAACTTTGGTAAGTTGAAAGCAAAAATTGGAAGTAAAGATGCTACAGATGCCAATAAGGTATCTGTAAATGACAGGGGTGCTCAGAGTACAGAAGGTCAGCTACTAAACAAGTATGAAGGAGATTATAATCCACCTTTTGCTGCAAATGTAGCACTTGGTTATACAGGGGAATTAGGTAATAATAGCTATAGAGCTGAATTAGAAGGAATGTATTCTTCCGTGAAAGTGGATAATGTTGGTTTAACAAGCGGCCAGATGACAATATCGTACACAGAAGGCGGCAATCAATATGGATCAATTATTAACCATGACAAAATTGAGAACATATCTGTAATGGCAAATGTTTATCATCATTGGAAAAGTATAATGCACCCATTTGTCTAGACCATTTTTTTCAAAGTGATC
>NZ_JAIUJX010000004.1:0-12081 GCF_053891855.1 Wolbachia endosymbiont of Protocalliphora sialia | reverse complement strand
TTTTTTTTTGGTCTAGTTTATGGGGTGCATTATAGTTCCAGCGTGTAGCGCTGGAACAACAATAAAGAACATATAAAGAATGGTTATGCAAGAAGTCTACTTTTTATTCTTAATTAACTCTAAAGCCTTCTTCAGATCTATACTTTCAATATCTGCATTCTTGCCCAAAGCAACGTTTGTTTTACCGCATTTTATATAGAATCCGTACCTACCGTTGCAGATAAAAACTTCTTTTCCCTTTTCATTAAAACCAAGAGATTTTAGCTCTTTGCGTGGGCTGCTCTCAATAATTTGTATAGCTTCGTTTAATTGTGTGTCTAATACCTCCTTAGAGCTTTTTTTAAGAGAAAAGTATCGACCATCATAGAGAATATAGTACCCAAATCGTCCAAGACCTATTTTTACTTCTTTTCCAGTTTCAGGGTGCTCTCCGATTATTTTCGGCAGGGAAAGTAATCGAGTGGCGGTATTTAGATCAATATCATTAACATTTATATCTTTTGGTACAGAAATCTTTTTTTTCTTTTCTGACTCACTATTAAACTCCAGATAAAGTCCAAAAGGACCTTTTTTGATCATTACCTCTTGGCCTGTCACATCATCTATACCCAAACTTTTTGGATATTCTGAATTGTCATTACTGCCCGTAATTTCTTTTGTATGGTTGCATTCAGGATAGTTAGAACATCCAAGAAACACACCGGCTTTTCCAAAATTTAATTTCAATATACCGCCAGAGCAATTAGGACATTTTTTACCTATTTCTTCCTTTCCTTCCTCTGAGCAAAACCAATTGACTACCAAATCATGAATACCACTAAAAATCTCATCATGTGTCATTTGCTTAACAGAATTTACATGATTAAAAAATGGCACCCAAAAATAGCCTAGTTCTTTTTTCCAATCTGCATGTCCATTTGAGATTGAATCAAGCCTTTCTTCCATTTGTGCTGTAAAGTCATACTCTACACAACGCTGAAAAAAAGTTTCTAAAAATATAGTAACGATTTTACCGCGGCTGCTTGGAATAAATCTTTTGTTATCCAATGAAACATACTCACGATCTTGTAATACTGAAATAATTGTTGCATAAGTTGACGGGCGACCTATACCGATTTCTTCCATTTTTTTAACGATACTTGCTTCACTATAACGAGGTGGCGGTTGAGTGAAATGCTGTTTTGGCTCAACTGAAATCAGCTTACATGCTTCCCCTTCCTTCATGGCAGGTAGCAGGCCTTCATTTTCGGCTTCCATGTTATCTTGATAGACTTTATAAAAACCATCAAAGAATATACTTGATCCACTTGCCCGCAGAATCACTTTCTGGTCAATAGAACTAATTTCAACTACCACTTGATCAAGAATCGCCGATTCCATTTGACTTGCAATGGTTCTTTTCCAGATTAAATCGTACAATTTAAATTGCTCTGGCGTTAAGTAATACTTAATACTACCCGGCGTTCTATTAATATCAGTTGGCCGGATTGCTTCATGTGCTTCTTGAGCATTTTTGACCTTTTTTACATATTTACGAGGAGACTGCGGTAAATATTTATCACCATATAACGACTTAATTGACCCTCTAATTGAGTTTATAGCCTCATCTGCAATATGAAACCCATCTGTACGCATGTAAGTTATCAACCCTACGATTTCACCACCAATATTGATACCTTCATATAAATTTTGCGCTACTCGTATAACATTTTTCACATTAAAATACAGTTTATTCACTGCATCTTGCTGAAGACTTGAGGTGATAAATGGAGGAAGCGGGTTTCTCTTAACTTGCTTGCGTTCTACTGTGCTTACAGCATACTGCCTTGACTCGATCTCCCTGACTAAGTTCTTTGCCTCTTCTTCATTTTTAATATCAAATTTTTCTAGCTTCTTATTGTCATAGTGACTCAGCATAGCAAAAAAAGCCTCATCTTTGCTATTTTGCATTTCTGCCTTTATGCTCCAATACTCCTGTGTTATAAACTTACTGATTTCATCCTCTCGTTCGCATATAAGCTTTAATGCAACAGACTGCACTCGCCCTGCAGATTTGCTTCCCGACAATTTTGTCCACAGCAGCGGTGACAAGCTAAATCCAACTAGATAATCCAAAGCTCTGCGTGCTTGCTGTGCACGCACTAAGTCCATATTAATTTCACGTGGATTTTTTATAGCTTCTTGCACTGCTTTTTTTGTTATTTCGTTAAAGACTACTCTATGAATGTTGCTTTCATCATTGATTGCTTTTCTTTCCTTTAGTGCCTCTATCACATTCCAAGCTATTGCTTCCCCTTCTCTGTCTGGATCTGTTGCAAGGTATATATCTGATGTTTTACTAGCTTCCTTGACTAACTCTTTTACATACTTTTCTGCTTTTTCAATAATCTCATACTTCATGGCAAAGTCATTATCAGGATCAACAGAACCATTCTTCGCTGGCAGATCTCTGACGTGGCCAAAGGATGCAGCCACTTTAAATTCTTTACTCAAATATTTACCTATCGTCTTTGCCTTTGCCGGCGACTCAACTATCAATAATGCCATAATTATTAGTACTTAAAGGTAATATGTTGAAATATATAGAATAAAAAGTAAAAAAATATTTTAATGGTCTTCTCAGTTTTTTAAGTGAATTGTTTTAATGTTAGCAAAAAACCTAATGAAAGAGCCTACTTTACAAATTTCCCCAACTTCCTTACCATAAGGATAACGCTATACTATTTATCTTCGTCTGTGGAGATTAAACGACAAAAGCATAACGCAGTTGTCGTCTTATTTTTAATTTTTTGCACTATGTGCATCTTATTTCTTTACAAAACTTCCAGTTTTTTAACCATATAAGCTGAAACGAGCTGTTTAAGACAGGCCAATTTTCAGGATTAGAGCTAGCTAATAGGGGGTTTCTTTTGTCTTTTTTCTACTTGGTAAATTTCTTGATATTTGTAGCTAAAGTAATTTAAGAGAGGTGTCATCCCAGTGCTCCGACACTGGGATCCATTTTTCCATCATCAGAAACGTTGATTACTTTTATACTCGTAAATTTAACTGGATCCCAGTGTCGGAGCACTGGGATGACAAGAAAAGGAGTACTGGAATGACAAGAAGGACATTCCACCATGTCATTCCAGCGCATGACCAGATTTTCTTATTTGATCCCAGACTGGCTGGTTATGCAAGTTCCAATTTTAATAATATTTACATGTAAGCCATACGCTTGAGTTGCAAAGTTCTAAAAAGCAGCCAAAATAAAAATAAGTAGACATTTACAGATTAAACTAAGTGTACAATCAACAAACAAGAGTATTGATTGCAACAATACTCTGTAGAATCGCAATATGGTATGACCATATGCTCTTTATTGATCTGGTTAATATAATTAGTAGAGAATTTTGTTATGCAAAAGATATCTACTACAGCATATTGCAATTGTTTGGAATTGCAGGACTGGGCGCTATGGTAAGACCACTTGGTGCATTCGTACTTGGTCACATTGGTGATAGGTATGGAAGGAGAATGGCGTTAACGATTGCTATCTTGCTAATATCGATTCCTTCTAGTCTCGTTGCGTTTATTCCAAGTTATAGTAAAATAGGAATAACCTCTACTATGTTGCTTCTTACAATCCATCTGATACAAGGGGTTGCACTTGGCGCTGAGCAAGGAGGTAGCTCTGTTTATCTCATAGAGCATTTACCTAATAAGAAAAAACTAGGAATGTTTTTTGGAATAATAAGTTTTGGTCGCTCCATTGGCATATTGCTCTCTGTCGTTGCAGTGATCATCTGTAAAAAAACCACTGATTTTAACGCTTGGGGTTGGAGGCTGCCGTTTATTTTTTCAGCTATTTTAGGATTAATAAGCGCATGTAGTATATATACACTAGGAGAAACTCCAGCGTATGAAAAAAATCGAGAACAAAGAAATTTACCTAATGTACCAATAATAGAGCTTACAAAACGCTATAAAAGAGCCCTGATACTTGCCATTTTAATATCTGTACCTGTTAATGTTGCTGTTGGATTTACCATATTTCTTAGAACAATTGCAAAAGAAATAGTGTCTGTTGAAACTTATGTAACAACGTATGTCAACGAAGTTGTACTCATTATAACCAGTATATTAATGCCGATATCTTCAATAGTGCTTGGAATTTTAGCTGATAAAACAGGAAGAGAACGCACTGCAATCTTATTTATAGTGATAACAATGGTAATATGTTGTCCTATGTTATCTATTGCATATTACTATAAAAGCTACCTAATAATTATGTTGAGTGTGATGGCTCTTTCTATAATCGAGAGGGGTATTAATCCTATAGGGATAGTTACTGCTGAGCTTTTTCCTACTAATGTTAGATTTAGTGGTGTGAGTTTATCACGTAACATTTCTTATGCCCTGCATGGTGGATTTACTCCTATGATATGCACTTGGTTTACTATAATGTTTCCTAAAATAGACTTTGCTGCTGGGCTTTATGTAATTTTTTGCTTATTAGTCAGCTTAGTAGCAATATTGCAAATAAAACCACAAGGTAAAAAGTGTGATTGGTAATTTTCTCTATTTAAATTTATTTCACTTATTTAGCTAATTTTTATTACAATTATAATTTTGGCTTTTATGAAAACTGCATACGTATGTCAATTCTGCGGTCATAGCACTGGAAGGTGGGTAGGAAGGTGTGTTGCATGTGACAGTTGGGATACGGTTGTCGAAGAAATAGTACTAAAAACAGAAACGAGAAGTACATCTGCACCAATTTCAATAAAAGCGTTATCAGATAGTGAAATTATTACCCCCGATCGTTTTTTAACAGGAATAGAAGAGTTAGATAGAGTTTTTGGTGGAGGTATCGTTCAAGGTGCTAGCATTTTAATTGGTGGTGAACCTGGAATTGGAAAATCTACTCTTTTGCTTAGGATTGCAGCTAATGTTGTACAACTTTCCTCTTTTGAATGTCTTTATGTATCTGGCGAGGAATCTTTAGAGCAAGTGAGCCTCAGAGCAAAGCGTCTTAAGATAAATGAACCTAAAATTAAGCTTTTATCTACAGTATCTTTAACTGATGTAGTAGCAACAATAAGGAAAAATAAAAGTATTAAGTTCTTGATAATTGATTCTATACAAACTATGTATGATAGCAAAGTCACATCAGCACCAGGAACTGTAACTCAAGTCCGTACCTGCGCTCATGAATTGACTGTTCTTGCAAAGCAATATGGTGTTTCTCTCTTAATAGTTGGCCATATAACGAAAGATGGACAAATAGCGGGACCTAAAACCCTGGAGCATATGGTAGATACAGTACTATATTTTGAGGGTGAAAATAGTAATCAATATCGCATTTTACGTACTATTAAAAATAGATTTGGCCCTGCAAATGAAATTGGTGTTTTTGAGATGTCTAAAGCAGGACTCATGCCTGTTGATAATCCATCATCATTATTCTTGACCGTACATGATAGAGAAGTAGTTGGCAGCGCCGTATTTGCAGGAATTGAAGGCTCAAGACCAATCTTAATGGAAGTGCAAGCATTAATAGCAAGGACTAATATGGCAACTCCAAGAAGAGCAGTAGTTGGTTGGGATATTAATAGATTAGCTATGATAATCGCGGTTCTAAGTGCTCGTTGTAAAATGTTTTTGCATGATAAAGAAGTATACCTAAACATTGCAGGAGGACTCAAAATACAGGAACCATCAGCTGATCTTGCTGTTGCTGCTTCCCTTATTTCAAGTTTAGTAAATTTACCGCTACCAACTTCTTCAATAATCTGCGGTGAAGTTGCACTTTCAGGAGAAATTAGGAATGTTTCGCATGCTGATCTCAGGCTAAGGGAAGCACAAAAATTAGGATTTAAAAAAGCGATTATGCCTAAAAATGGCAATTATTCTTCTCATGATATTGAGATAATTAAGCTTGGTCATATAAAAGAGTTAAAAGAGATCTTCAATCACAGTTAAATATTATCTGCATGAACATTTTGCTTGTGGGAAGGATGTTATCCCAGCTTCCATAATGTCATCTGAGTAGGTGACACTGGCTTCTTTTTTTACTGTTTTTACTGTAATTAAAAATTCATTGGATCTTGATTATATATTTCCTCTGCTATAAGCAATAATTTTTCGCTCTCATCAAAGAGACTTTTTGCTCTAGCTGCTAATTTCTCACTAATTTGTGGTAGACATTGTCATAATATACTCCTTAAATTTTTAAAATATATTTATGTTGGTATACAAGTATCAATATTACATTAATATAATAACTTTTTAGGCATGAGTGACAAGCTGAAGTGGTTTTTAATTACTCAAAAAACAGAAACGTTTCTATTTCCTACACTTTCTAAAACCATAGGTACCAGTTGGTTTTTAGCTAAAGTAAAGGTCAAGTATCTGGAATTCTGGACATAAAATCCTCCTGTGTAAAAAAGAGTTAGAAAAAAATGCAGTGCACATACGACAGATATACACTGAAGAATACATTCTTTAATAAGTTTGATTAAAAAGTCTGCAGACTAAAGATAGATTTTGAGCTCTTAAAATATCTCTATTTGTAATTATAATGAGATTGAAAATATGCGGAAGTAATTTTTATACGTTAACGGCTCACCCAACCCACTTGCAATCTGGATCCCAGACTGGGATGACAAGAAAAGGCTACTCAAATAGGAAGTACTGGAATGATACCATCTAAAAACGGCTTCTCATGATAATTAAGCTTGGTCATATGAGAAAATTAAAGAGATCTTCAATCACATTTAAACAGCGCTTCAGCAAACTCTTTGCCAGTAAATTCCCTCAGGTCTTCTATATTTTCACCAATTCCTATAGCGTGTAATTTCACCTTATAAGCTTCTGCAAGCCCAATCACTACTCCACCTTTGGCAGTACCATCTAGCTTTGTTACAATTAACCCGGTAACACCAACCATTTTACTAAAGGCCTCTAATTGGCTATAAGCATTTTGGCCAGTAGTTGCATCAAGAACTAAAATAACATCATGAGGAGCAGTATCATCCAATTTCTTTATCGTTCTATGTATTTTTGACAGCTCTTGCATGAGATTTACATTGTTTTGTAGCCTTCCTGCTGTATCAATCAAAACAACATCAACGATATCTTTTATCGCTTGATTTACAGCTCTATATGCCACACTTGCAGAATCGCTACCGTGCTCTCCAGTAACAATAGAGCAATCAGAACGTTCTGCCCAAATATTTAATTGCTCACTCGCAGCAGCTCTGAATGTGTCGCACGCAACAAGCATAACGGATTTTCCTTTTTCCTTATATTTATGGGCAAGTTTACCTATAGTTGTAGTTTTTCCATTACCATTCACTCCGCATACCATTATTATGTGTGGTTTTTTATTCAAAATGAGCGGCTGCACAACAGGGTTTAATATTGTTTCTATTTCGCTCATTAACTGCTGTGTGATAATGTTATGTTCAACTTCTGATTCAAATTTGATACTTGCGAGCTTATCAATAAGCAATCTAGAAGTTTTATGACCTATATCCATGCTAATCAGCAGCTCTTCCAGATCATCTAAAAGCGACTGATCTAATTTTTTTTTGCCAGAAAAAATATTTTTTACTCCATCACTAAAACGGGAGGAGGTTTTTAATAGTCCTTGATAAAGATTACTGAATAAACTCAAGAAATACTCCTTCTAAAATTACCATATAAAGAATGACATGCACTATATGTATTTGTAAAGTAAATACACTCGTAACCTATATATTTTGTGAGTAAAATGTACCGCTTGCTAGTGTATTTTACTTTAGTTTTTAACCTAAATATGTTATAATGTAAGTAATGGTTTACGGGTAATCTATGAGTTATAATGAGAAAATTTTAGATCATTACGAAAATCCAAGGAATGTTGGTTCTCTGGATAAAAATGATCCAAATGTTGGTACTGGTTTAGTTGGTGCACCATCATGCGGAGATGTAATGAAACTGCAAATAAAGGTCAACGATAAAGGTGTTATTGAAGACGCAAAATTTAAAACTTTTGGTTGTGGTTCTGCTATAGCTTCAAGTTCTTTGCTTACAGAAATGATCAAAGGAAAAACTATTGAGAATGTAACAAAGATAAAGAATACTCAAATAGTGGAAGAATTGTCTTTGCCGCCAGTAAAGATACACTGTTCAGTACTTGCTGAGGATGCTATAAAAGCTGCTATTCATGATTATCAAAATAAACAAAAACATTGAGGAATATGAGTGAATTTCAAGGAGTAAATTCTGTTAAAAAACCTATCACTCTAACTGCAAATGCAGTAGAGAGGGTAAGGTTTTTATTGGACAAAAAGAAGCATGCTAACCTTGAAGAAGCAATAGGAATAAGAGTTCTAATTAAGCAAAAAGGATGCTCTGGTTTAAAATATGATATTGAATATGCATATGATGTTCGTCCTTTGGAGTCGGTAATTGAAGAAAGCTGCAGTGATGATCAAAAAGTCAAGGTGCTGATCGATCCAAAATCTATCATGTTTATCCTTGGCTCTGAAATGGATTATGTAGAGGAAAAATTCTCATCAGGTTTTATTTTCAAAAATCCTAATGAGAAAGGAAAATGTGGTTGTGGAGAGAGTTTTCATGTCTAGCAACCATTTCACATTATTTGGAATTGAACCGGCTTTTAACATCAGCTTTGATGAGCTGGAGAAAAAATATATTGAGCTAAGCAAAACTGATATAAATGAAAGAGAGTCCAAAAATATGGAAAGTATCAACAAAGCTTATCAGGTACTGAAGTCACCGCTAAAGCGTGCCGAACATTTGTTGGATCTTTTTGACGTACAAAGCAAAAAAGAGCATCTTGATCCTGAAATATTAAATGAATCAATGGAAATAAGAGAATACTTTCTAGACTGCGATGATTTACAATTTGCAAGTAGGATGATTGATGAAAAGGTAAAAGATTGTACTAAAAACCTAATTAATGCTTTTGCTACAAAAAATTTTGATGAAGCTGCTACGCAAGTTTTTAGATTGAGATATTTATATAAGTCATTTGAGGAGATAAAGGAAAATGCGGCCAGTTCAAATTTCTGAACCAAGTTCAAATGAGGTAGTTTTTGGTATAGATCTTGGAACTACTAACTCTTTAATTGCCATGGTAAATAAAGCTGGCAATGTAGAAATATTTAAAGATGAGCAAGGTCGTGAACTATTACCTTCTGTCATTTCATATGAAAAGGATGTACTAAAAGTAGGCTACGATGTTGGCGAAAACGCTATCTGCTCTATAAAACGCTTAATGGGTAAAAGTGTTAAAGACTTGCATAAAGAAGGTATCAATTGTGAAATAGATAACGAAAGTGAAAAAGTTATTAGGGTAAAATGCTCAGAAGAAAAGTATCTCACTCCTATTGAGATCTCTGCTGAGATACTAAAAACTCTATGCAAGAGGGTAAAAAAATTCACAGGGATGAAAGTTAACAAAGCAGTGATTACTGTACCAGCTTATTTTGATGATTCAGCACGTAACGCAACCAAATATGCAGCAAAATTAGCTGGCATAGATGTTCTTCGCCTCATTAATGAACCAACCGCTGCAGCACTTTCTTACTCCATTGGAAAGAACAATAACAGTGGCATATATGCAGTTTATGACCTCGGTGGTGGAACATTTGACATTTCAATATTAAAATTACATCAAGGAGTGTTTCAAGTTCTTGCAGTTGGTGGTGATACTAAACTTGGTGGTGATGATTTTGATCATCTACTTAGTTTAATCGTGCTTGAAAAGTATAGAGAACAGGTAGGTTTAAATAAAAAATGCTCTAGTGTCATCCCAGTGCTTCGACACTGGGATCCAGAAAGTTTGATTGCAAGTGAACACACCAGAAAGTTATATAATAAGAACTGGATTCCAGTGTCAAGCACTGCACCATCTGATACAACTACCTACAAATTACAACATTCATACACTAAAACTGGTATCTGCAATATACGTGCTATAAAAGAGTACCTAAGTGAAGATACCTCTGGCACTTTTGAATTCAGCATCAATGGTGAATTATTTAAGTGCAAAATTACCAAAGAAGAATTCGAGCAAGCAATCAGTCCTTTGGTTAATAAGACTATAAATATAGTTACTCGTACTATAAGCAACATAGATCTTAAAATCGATGATATAAAAGGGGTAATTTTAGTTGGTGGCGCAACTAGAGTGCCATTAGTGCAAAATTCACTAATCAAACTCTTTGGCAATAAAGTGCTGAATGATGTGGATCCGGACAAAGCAGTTGCCAATGGGGCAGCTTTGCAGGCTCATTATTTAACTTCAAACTCAAAAGATAGGAATATTCTCCTTGATGTGCTGCCTTTATCACTTGGCATAGAAACTATGGGGGGAATAGTTGAAAAAATTATACCAAGAAATACACCACTACCAGTTTCAGAAATAAAAGAGTTTACAACTTACGCTAACGGGCAAACAGCAATGAAAATTCACGTTTGTCAAGGAGAACGTGAAATGATAGAAGATAATAAATCTCTAGCACGATTTGAACTCAAAGGTATACCAAAATTGCCTGCAGGTTCTGCAAAAGTTGAAATAGGATTTACAGTTAGCATTGATGGAATATTGACTGTCACTGCAAGAGAAAAAACTACTGGAGTCGAACAGACAGTTGAAATAAATTCAAGCTCTGGCTTAAGTGAAGAAGATATTCAAGATATGGTCAATCAGTCAGTAAGTAACTTTAATGAAGACATGAAGGCTCGTTCCCTTGCAGAGGCTAAAATTAACGGTAACAAGCTCATACATCTAGTTGAAAATGTTTCCACTGAGCAAAAGTTAAAAATTTTACTACAGAACGCAAAAGACGCTTTACAGGAAAATGACTTAAACAACATTAATAATGCTATCGCTGAGTTAGAAAATTCTGCTTTAGAATTATGCGAATCATCAGACAGATAGAATTTACACAACTTTGTGCAGTATCCTGTCAAATCTCAGGGTAACAGGTAATCTAAAGTTAAATGGTAACCAATCAACTTTGCTTAATTTAAACGATAAACCAACCATGTTCACGCGTCCAATTATATTTTCCGCTGGTATGAACCCAATTTCAGGAAATCTACTATCAAAAGAATTATTTCTATTGTCTCCCATCACAAAAAATTGATCATCAGGTACATAATAAACTGGAGTGTTATGTGATAGCTTATTGGATGCATTGTCTATTAAAATCTCATGTTCCTTACCGCTCGGAAGTGTTTCTATGTATCTTGTTATATCACGCTTTGACTCATAATCAAAAAAACTTTCAATTTGCCGCCACTCTACTTTTTGATCATTTAGGTACAATTCTCCCTCTATCATTTGCACTTTATCGCCAGGTATTCCTATTACCCGCTTAACAAATCTAATGCTATCATTTCTTGTAGGTTTGAAAACTATTACATCACCACGCTCTGGAGGGGTATAAAAAATTCTGCCGCTAAAGATGTTTGGAGAAAACGGGAAAGAGTGTTTACTGTAACCATATGAATATTTACTAGTAAAAATGTAGTCCCCCTCAAGTAGAGTGCTTTTCATTGAACCAGAAGGAATATGAAATGGCTCAAATAAGAGACTGCGTATTGATAGAGCAATCAGCAGCAAAAAAAACAGTGAAGATAAAAACTTTCTCGTTCTTGCTATCCGGTTCTCTCTCAACTCTTTCAATTTTATTTTCTTTATAAATTTAAACTTATCATAACACATAAAAGTGGTAATGTGAAATTTTACTCATAAGTGTTATTGTTCTTTTTCGAAAGTCGAAATAAGTTCTCAAGTAATTGGCAATGATTGACAACCAATAGACATCGTTTGCTATGTAATATTGTATAAATCACAATGCTAGTTTTACTGAAAATTATACTATTTTAGATATAATTATAATATTTAAACTTAAGGTATAGGGATGAACCCTACAATTAGAAAGGTTTTTTGTATTCTACTTATAGTATTATTTATTTCTTTTTCTCATGTTGGAAGTGCTGCTAACTCTAATGACGATACAACTGCTCAAGTAGTTATCTAAGTGGGAAAAGTCGCCTCTCCCCACTCGACTTCAGAAC